>JBHHXT010000056.1:0-25831 GCA_046757165.1 bacterium
AGCTTCAGCTTGCTGGGGTGAGGGGAAAACACGCTAAAGCGTGAACACCCTAACTACCTCAGGCAAAAGCCGGAACGAAAAGAGTTTTCCCTGAATGGAGTAGTTGCTGACCGGCGGGAGGCGGTGTTCAAGCTTCAGCTTGCTGGGGTGAGGGGAAAACACGCTAAAGCGTGAACACCCTAACTCCGAACACCTGAACCCGTTGAAAAGTTTGAGAAAAATTTGTCACTTATGACTTACGAGAACGTCATCAGTAACCCTGAGTAGTAAAGTCTCGCCAAAACACGGTCACAGACCGTGTTGGATCATTTCCGGTTTTTCTTACCTTTCATTATTTCATGAGCCCGGCACCGGCCCGCTGCATCGTCCGCAGATAGGTCAGCAGTTTTTCTTTTGGCTTGTCCGTCAGCGTCAGCACCTCGTACATCATCAACGCCCCTTGCCAGTCCTCGCTGTACCAGGTGACCTCTTGCGGCAGGGTCGTTCTGCACAAGCTGTCCGGCATGGGGTAGGCTGAAATGTAGAAATAGGGGTCGGGAATGCCTTCGTCGCCGGTGGTAAAGCCGAAGCTCATTTGTTCGTCCGCGTACTCTTCGTCCGCCGGATCAACGCCCGGGACCCGCCGGCCGGAGAACCAGGTGAAGGCCAGGTCAAAGTGGTGCGGCCAGAAATTCACCGCACTGGTTTCCTGGCGCAGGGTTGATTTGAATTCTTCAAATATCGTAGCGACTTGGCCGAGGACCTGCCAGAACCGCGTGACCGCTGTGCGGTCGTAGACTCTCGGCGAATTGTCTTCAAAATGGCGGCAATCGATCTCAGGGCGAATGCCCAGGTCGGCGAGAGCGGAGAGTGTTTGATCACAAAAGCTGGCGAGGGATTGGCCGCGCAGCCCGATCTCCAACTGGCGTCCGGCGCTCGATGCCACCACCAGTTTGTGGTCAACGAGGTTCAACTGCATCTTGAAGGCAAACGCACCGGGCGCCCCTGGTCCGGGAATCGGCGGTGTGGACAGCCCGGTCACATCCGGGCGCAGATTGATGTGCCACCAATGCTTGCTTCGGGGGGTCAGCGTTCCGCGAATTTCACCCAGGACCTGGCTGTACTTGTGAATGGTGTCGCGAGTCGGCTGCCAGTCGGCAAGCGACATCCCCGGAAAATTGAATTGAGTCAACGGTTCTTCCTCCGCCAAAGAACTACTCCCTTTTCTCAAATTCTTCCACGTGCAGCTCGGGATGGCTCCGTGGCACGGCCACCCGGAACCAGATGAAAGGCAAGAGCGGGTTGGGCAGCCAGTACATCCAACCCAGGTTGCGAATTCTCTGCCCCGGCTCGACCTCCAGGTCCATCCAGACATACAGAAACTTATACGGACACACTCCGGGAATGAAGTTGGGTTTGAATTTGTCCGTCAGCAAGTACTTGCGGCTGACATAAAGATTGCCTTCAAACGGAGTGATGCCCCAGCCAAGCGGGCCTTCTGCCAACGCAACGCCTGTGGGCCTGTGGCGGATGCGAACATATTTTCTTTCCATTAGCTCACCACCGATTTGATCTTTTTGACCGAGATGCCCAGGTGCGAAGAGGACAGGATAACCTTGCCTTCGCGTATGACCAGCACCTGTGGCGATTGGTGGCGCACCCCGAAAACCTTAGCCACGGCGTTCGAGACACCGCGATAGGTGACTAAATCGAGGTAGTAGATCGGCAGGTCGTCCTGGCTGAACTTCAAGTTGCGCTCGAGGGCGCTTTTGACATAAGCACTGACCGGGCAGGTGATGCTGTGCTTGTAGATCGCGACCGGGCCCGTTTTTGATCGGTCAATGATTTCAGTTAGCTGCGTGTCTGATTTCAGTATCTTCCAGTCCATCAGGTTCATCTCTCAAGGTTCTCAAGGTATGGGAATAACTTATGCAAGTCAACCTCAAAATGGTAGAAAAAATTCCAGAAGATTTCTTCTGTCATTCCCGCGAAAGCGGGAATCTATTACCAGTTGATTTATCCGGATTCCTGCTCCCCGCTTCCGCGAACGACAAGCTTCGCAGGAATGACAAATCCTGGCTCTCTCCCGACTGAGCTGCCGCCATTATTCGCAGTTCCTGCCGAACAATCGCATTTTGTCCTCTTGCGTGAAGACAATTGGAAGCTTTGTGCTATTTCTTTCGATCTGTTTCAGTTTCGGATGCCAGAAGGATATGGACGTTGCCTCACCCCCTTCAGACTTGACCTCTTCTGAGAGACTCTCCGCCGGCCTGGCGGCCAGCGCCGGCAAGCTGCAAACCAATTGGATATTTGATGGCCATTGGGGTACTGATGTGGCTGGTCGCACGCGTTGGTTTCGTGATTTCAACTCCGACAACGGGGGATACAAAGATGCAGACGGTCAGACCGGGACGGACATCGCCCTCATCAAGCTGGACGCCAGAAAAAAGGGATTGACGCCCATCGAAGATGACAATGAGAAGGGTGTACACCACAACGGAGCGACTTTTGATCCCTGTGTCAATGAGTACAGACTTCAACCTGTTCGCGCTGATCGGTGGGATTTGGGGACGGAGCCATGGGAAACTTTGAAGTTCCACATCAACCCGAGTGGCCGAAAGGATGATGTCTATACTTATTCCGGGGCGTTTGGGTTTACGGAGAGCAATACGTCCTTTTTCCCTCCAACCTGGGATGCTGATAATGCAGATTTGGGACCAAGACTGGTGAAGGAAACCGTTAACTGACTAAGCTGACTTGAACTAACTTATTTAGCCAGACGAAGTCCGACGAAGCTTCATTACCTTGAGAGCCGGCTGTTGAAATGGCCGGCTCTCAAAGAACCTAGAGGAGGCTTCTAGTTGGAGCTACGATGCAAACTGATTGTTGCTTATGTTGCTTATCTTTTTTTACCATGCATACTACATGCCCAATTCCCCAAGACACTGGATCTGGCAAACTTTGGTGAGGATGTGAGAATTGTATATCATACCGAAGATGATAAAGACGGTTTTGGCAAGGATCTCGCTACGGGTGACTTCAATGGTGACGGATATGATGATATTCTGGCAGGTGCATATACTTATAGCGATAGAGAGAATCTCCGCTTCAATGTCGGCAGGGCCTACATTGTTTTCGGTGGACCCGCGCTGCCCCGCATCCTTGATTTAGGTCATGCCAGGGCAAGATCAGTCCGGATAACTGGAGATGACCCCTGGGACAATACCGGTTTTTATGTTGGCTCTGGCGACGTGAATGGTGACGGTTTTGAAGAGGCTATTGTCGGGAGCATTCAGGTTGGGAGTGTGACCACGCCTGGCAAATTGTATGTCGTCTATGGCCGGCAAAGTTGGCCCGAGGAATTCGATCTCAATACAAACGGAGGAGCCGTTGAAGGAATTACTCGGATTACCGGAAAACTGCCCGGCGATATTCTTACGACCCGCTACACCGACCACCGCGATCGTATCGTGCTGCAATTCGAGGGGGAGCCGGATGTGCGAGTGCTGCCATTGAACCTGGACGAGGTTCCACAGGTCATGACCGGGCCGGAATGGCGGTTGGACATCGGCATCGCGTGGCGACCCCTGAAAAATCTGATGGCTGCGCTGGACCTTTATTCCGACGGCGGGTTCGGCGCCGGCCTGGAGTGGGAGCCGCTGAAAGGAATCTATCTGCGCCAGGGCATCAACCGCAAAAGCGACGGCCTGTTCAAGCCGGAAAAACTGTTTTCGCTGGGGCATGGCCTCGGCGTGCGCTATGGCGCAGCCCGCTTCGACCTGACGTTCTACCACAGCCAGGGCCGGGATATCGCAACAGCGGCCATTCCAAATGGTCAGCTTCACATCCGGCCAAAAATCAGTGGCGACCGCATCTGGATGATGACGGTGTTGTTTTCTGTGAAGTAAGTATGTGAACATAAGAAAGTCTCACACAAAGACCCCAAGAGCACGAAGCTTTCAAACGAAAGCTATCTCTTATTTGTTCTTTGCGTACTTTGCGGCTTTGCGTGATGAAAAACTTTGCAAGAAAATGCAAAGAATGACTGATAATACGATATGTCCTTATTTCAAGACGACCATCTTACGGCTGATGCGACTGCCCTGAGTCATGAGCTGATACAGATAAAGCCCCGACGAAATTCCCTCACCTCGATTGTCTGTGCCGTCCCAGAAAGCCTGATGCCACCCTTTTGTCTGCCGTCCGCTGACCAGCCGCCGCACTTGCTGACCCAGAGCGTTGTAGATGACCAGGTCGACTTGCTGATCTTGTTCGAGAAAGTAGGGGATGCGGGTCTCGAGGTTGAAGGGGTTCGGGTAGTTTTGCTCCAGGGCTACCGTTTCCGGAATCACAGGGCCCGCTTCTGTGACAAGGGTCGCCTCCGGCTGCGGCAAACGGCTTTCATAAAAGCCATTGCCATGTGTGGCGACCCGCAGCACCCGGTTTGAGCGCGAAATGGACAGGTCCATTGCAAAGACGGCGTCCGGCAACCCCTGCATGTGTACCTGCCAGGTTCGCCCGCCATCGGGGGAAAAGTAAACACCGATATCGGTTCCGACGAAAATCTGCTGCGGAAAATCCGGGTCGATCGTCACGGCCCAGGCCGGGGCATCCGGCAGCCCGGCACCGATATCTTGCCAGGTGGCGCCGCCATCGTCCGTGCGAAAGAGATGCGAGAGACCGAAACCGCCAAAGGTCACCAGAACCGTCCGGTCGTTGTTCGGGTCGACCGCCAAGTCGGTGGGAAACCGGTCGGGCAAATCACCTGTGATCGTCACCCATGTCTCACCGCCGGTTGTGGTTTTGAACAGGTTTCCCCGGCTCTCGCCCGGGCTGGTCGCGCCATAAACAACATCGACATCCTGGTGGGAGCAGCCAAGGGCTATCAACGGGTTGGCATCCAGCGGCTGGCCGCCGTTGGTGTCTCTCCAGGTCACGCCACCGTTCGTCGACTTGTGCACCCTGTTGCTGCCAGCGTAGAGCGTCTGGTTGTCCACCGGGCTCAAAACAAATGGCGCGATGAAATTCGTTTGCATAAGATCGCGCGGCGGCGTAATGTCGATGAAGCTGTTGTTGCGGCCACGGTTCAGACTCATCGAGATTTGTAGCCACTGCAACGAAACGTAGATGACGTCGTTGTTGCTCTGGTTGATGGCTGTCCACGCGCCATCCCCGCCAAAGAGGCGCCTCCAGGATTCGCTGCCTTCGTAAGCGGCGCTGTTGTTGTCCTGCATCCCCCCGACGGTGAACAGAGAATCGGTGTCCGAGCTCGAGACGCCGTTGTAAAACTGCGTGGTCTGGTACCCCCGGTTCAGGTTGCGAACCGTCCGACCACCGTCCTCGGACCGGAACACGCCGCCATCGTTGGCGAAGTAGATAATCTCCGGATTGGTCGGGTGAAAGACGATGTTGTGAAAGTCCGCCCAGGAGGAGGTGAGGCCCAGCGCCACCGTCTCGGGATGGGGCCGAAAGAGCCCCTCGCCGCTCACAAACGCCAGGTTATGTCCGCCGTCTGTGGAGCGAACCGGCGTGAACGGCTGCCCGGCTGCCCAGACGATATCGGGGTTGGTTGGGTCCACCACCACGTCGTGCGCGTACCAGCCTTGAATACTCGAATAATCGAGGGTCGAGACCACCGACCAGGTATCGCCGCCATCGCTGGTCTTGACCACCCAGGTGCCCGTGGCGCGATTGAAGACCGAGCCGTTGGAGAAGCCGATGCTGGCGTAGACGATCTCGGGCGAGGAGAGCGAAATAGAAAGCCGCGCCTTGCCATTAAAGGAGGGTACGCCCGGGATGACCATTTGCTGCCACGTTTGACCGCTGTCTTGCGTGCGGTAAAGACCGTGTCCCGCACTCCGCATGCCGCCACAGGCGACGAAGACAACGGTGGTATCCTGCGGGTTGACCGCGATGTCGGTGGCCATGACCACATCGTGCACTTTTTGCCAGCTCACGCCGGCGTCGACCGATTTGAAGGTCCCTTCGGTGGTGGCGGCCCAGACCGTGGCCGACCGCAGCGGGTTGATGCGCACCATCTGCACACCGCGTTTCTGGTTGACCAGCCAATCGAGACTTTTGCGCCAGGTTTGACCACCGTCAGACGTTTTCAGGATACCAATGCCGTAGCTGCCACGGGTCAGCCGCTCGCCCGTGATGCCGGGATGGGTTTCTTCGCTGCCATAGACTTCGCCGGTGCCGATGTAGATGGTGTTGGAATCGTCCGGCGCAATGGCGATGGCGCTGACGCCGAGCACTGGAAAACCCGTCGTGACCCTGTGCCACGCCCCGGCGCCGACGCCGCCCGTCGTGCTGCGCCAGAGACCGCCGCTGGCCGAGCCCGCGTAAACCGTATTTGGATTTTGCGGATTGAGGGCAATGGCCAGCGTTCTCCCACCGATGTTGTGCGGACCGATGGGGTGCCAGGCCTCCAGCTCGACTTGCGCCGTTTGCAGTCTGGCCGCCGCGGCTTTTGTTTTGGAAAAATCAAACGCGGGCGCAATGCCGGCATCCGGTATCGTTGGCTCAGGGTAAGCGCGCGCGCTGGTGATGAACCGGAGCGCGCGGAGCGCCCCGGAACTGGTTTTATGGTTGTATTGTTTTATTGTTGTATTGCTGGATGGTTGGCCAGCCTCACCACCCGAACCTGACCATTTAACAATGAAACAATAGAACAATAAAACAATAAAACAATAAAACAATAAGAATAGTCTCACGCCTGACCTACCCCCCCATACCTGATTCCCGCCAAACAAGCCAGATCGCGCTTGAAGGTCGTAATATCATCCTGACAGAACTGGTTGAGATGCGTATGCCCGCAAGCCCGCGCCATGATTTGCATCAATTGCACCGTGGCCTTGAAGAAATTCTCCAGGCGGCGGGCGGAAAGTTCGATGTCGAGTCGCCGGCGCAGATGCGCCTTCTGGGTCGCGATGCCCACCGGGCAGTTGTTGGTGTGGCAAGCGCGCATCGCCTGGCAGCCGATGGCCTGAATCGCGGCATTGGAGACGGCGATGGCGTCCGCACCGAGCGCCAGCGCTTTGATGAAATCCGGTGCCGTGCGCAACCCGCCCGTGATGATCAAGGTGATGCCCTGGCATCCGCGTTTGTCGAGATGCCGGCGTGCGCGGGCAAGCGCCGGGATGGTCGGCACGGAAATGTTGTCACGAAACAGGGCCGGCGCCGCGCCGGTGCCGCCACCGCGGCCGTCCAGGATGATGTAATCCACCCCCACTTCTATGGCCGCGTCGAGGTCCTCTTCGATGTGGTTCGCAGACAATTTAAAGCCGATAGGAATGCCTCCGGTCACATCCCGCACCTCGTTGGCAAAATTCTTGAAATCGGTCAGGCAGCCAAAATCGACAAATCTGGGCGGCGAGATAGCCGGTTCTCCCTCGGGGATGCCGCGTACTTGACTGATCTTGCCTGTGTTCTTGTGTCCGGGCAAGTGGCCGCCGGTCCCGGTTTTGGCACCCTGACCGCCCTTGAAATGAAAGGCCTGCACCTTTTTCGTCAACTCCATTTTGAATCCGAATTTGGCAGAGGCGAGCTCGTACAAATAGCGACTGTTCTCTGCCTGCTCCTCCGGCAGCATGCCGCCTTCGCCCGAACAGATGCCCGTGCCCGCTTTTTCAGCGCCGCGCGCCAGCGCAACCTTGGCTTCTTCAGAAAGCGAGCCGAAGCTCATATCAGATACAAACAGCGGCAGGCTTAATTCCAGCGGTTTTCCGGCGTTTGGCCCGATAATCACCCTTGTATCGACCTCCACTTCCTCGAGGTGCGGCAAACGCGCCAGTTGCGCCGGCAAGATCTGAATGTCGTCCCACTTCGGCAGGAGGTGGGTGCCGACCCCCATGGAGGCAACCGCACCGTGATGCCCGTGCTTCGACAATCCGTACTTTGCCAGGTGATGGATCTCAGCAGTCTTCGGCTCTTCCTCCGCCGGATGCGTCGCCTCGAACGCCCCCAAATATTCCTGCCGGTGGACAAGCTCCGGGTGCTCCTGTTCATAGGCCGCAATCTCCGCCTCATCGACCCAGACCTGCCCGTCCTCAACCACCGCCGTAAACTTGTGCAGCACCTCATGGTTGTCGTATTCGCTGATGCCGCTATCGAAACGGTAGTCCCAGTCGTGCACGCCACAGATGATGTTGTGGCCGTCGACATGGCCATCCGCCATGAGCGCGCCGCGGTGCAAACAACGGCCGTACAACACGGACACCTGGTCATCGTAGCGGATGATCACCAGGTCGGTATTCCGGACCAGGGCGTGGGCGGGCTGGCGGTCTTTTAGATCCTTCCATCTATGGATCGAGATCCTATTTTGCATGGGGAGATCTCCTTCTCTGCTCTCTTACTTCACCAGTATTATTCATAAACTTGTAAAAGACGCTCAAATCTGCCAAACGTCTGAAAGGAAGGAACGGTTTCTATCGGCAAGGTTCAAGGGAAAAACGGTAGGGTGGGAGATAATGCGACATGAGGTCCTTGTCCGGTTATCGATCCAGCAGAGTAGTCTCCGGCTGTGTTTTGTTTCAGGCAGTCCGGAGCAAATAGACATTTGTCAACGCATTCCCTCCATGGCGTCTATTCGCTCCTCGTCCTCTGTTCCGATTGACCACCTCCAGTGTCCAGCGAAAGATGTGGAACACGATAAGTCCTGGGGGGGGCCAGGGGTCGGTCGAACAGCAAGCCCTCCACACAACTGTAAGGGGAAACAAAAGATGAATGGACAGTCCCGGATCGTTCTTAATTCCAACAAAATAATGAACCCTGAAACTCAACCGGACTCGACTGGTCTCAGACAGCGTTTTGGGGGGAGCGATCAAAAATACTTCGTCACCACCACCATGTGCGTGCCGACATTATTGGGCAATGCCAGAAAACTCAACGCATAGCTGATCTCCAAATCCTTGAGAAACGACACCAGCCGGTGTTTTGGCGCGAGGCGGTAGGCCACACTGGCGCTGATATTCTGCATCGACGCTTCAGAGCCGGCGAAGAAGGAGGTCAACTGCAGGCGCGGGATGAGGCGGCCATCCATAAACGGCTGTTCGGCCGCGAAGCTCAAACCGAAATTCGACCCGGCGTAACCATCTCCGGCAATGCCTTGTAACGCGATCTTCAGGCCAGCAGGCGTGGTCACCCGGCCGCCTACGATAAAACCGCGACCATAAGAGAGGTCAGAATCGCTCAGCTTCGGGGTGTTGAGATCGACCACGACCACTTCCAGGGCAAGCTGACGCCATTTGAAAAGCAGTCCCAGGTCGATACTGACTGAATGGCCGCCAGCGACCGTTTCATCGCCGAACTCAACCAGACGGTCAGCCTGTCGCTTGATCGCGAGACCGACTCCGACGGCGCTGTCCTCACCGCCGTAACCGAGATCTTTGCTCGAGAGGGCGAAGGTAAAATGCAGGAGTCGCTTCTCATGGCGCAAGCCTGGTTGGTCATCTCTGAGCACATCTTGCGCGGAGCTGCTGATGCTCAGATTCGGCGCCATCCAGGAGATGAACGTGCCGTCCCCCATACCGGAAACGGCCCGGCCAAAGTTGAGGCGATTGTCCGACACAAACGCTGCGTTCGCCGGGTTGGTCAGAATGGAGCTGGCTCCGAGCGCGCTGAACACCGCGCCGAGGCTGATCGGCTCCTTCCTCCCGAAGATCTGGTAATCGTCTGAGAGAAAGTCGCTTTGCGCAAACCCGGAAGATGCCCTCATCAGATGGATGCCGAAAAATGTCACTGCCATTGCGGTCTTCATTGTTCTCTCCTGTGTTGATAGACTACGGCCAGGATGAGACCCGCCCGTCCGTGGATCTGGCCTCAATCCCGGCCATAGACTCGAGCGATTCAACGCCGAAACGTATAATTCAGTCCTATCCCGACCAGCCTGGTCGGGCCGGACTCGACCATCACCGCATCCTCGAACAAGCGCTGGCTGTCGATTCTGAAAAACGTGGTCATAAAGAGCGATGAGGTCCACGCCAGTCGAAACGAGATGGCGAAGAAGGCCTCTTCTTTTTCGTTCAGATGTTTCAGGGAGCCCCCCCAGCTCCCCTCCAGAAGCATTTCGAGTGGGAAATCACGATGGATTTCGCCCGCGCGTCTGCCAAAGGTGATGGTGGCGCCGGCAAATGCGTGGTACGTCGTCAGCTTGGTGCCGACGCCCGTGTGCAGCGTGATGTCAACCAGCGTGGCATCAAAGAATTTGTCTACCACATAGTAGGCGCCGTAGGGCAACGCCAGCCCGATTGCCATCGCCACCCGGTGTGTCTTCCGGGTCATGGACATGACCTGATATTTGACCGATGGGAAAATCGGCACGGGTGAGTCGAGCTCTGGGAGACCGTTCGCAATGGCCACGCCTCCCAATTCCCGTTTGCTGGCGTAGAAGGGTGTGTTGGTGGCGGCAAACTCCAGCCCGGGGATGCGGGCGCCATAGCTGAGCTTGACCGAGAAGGGCTGCAAGGTCAGGTCCGCTCCAGTGGCTGGTTTGGCTGTGTAGGCGATGGTGACGTGCTCAGGCGGTTGCGTCTGCGCCGTTGGAATGAACGACAGGCCGGAAAAGCCGTAGTAAGACTGAGTCCTGAAACTGGCGCCGGCGTACTGCTGGCCAAACGCCGTGGGCGCCCACATGACCACCAGAAAAATCACGGTTGCGTGCTTCATCACGAACTCCTCACTTGGCTAGAAGGTGGAAAAGTAGCCCGGCGATACCTATCGAGGTGACGCCGAGGATATATCGTTTGGACTTCTTGAATTTTGCCCTGACGACAGAATGGCGGTTGGGCGCGACGGAAACACGCCTGGACTCTTCCGCATAGGGCAGGCGAACGGTGACATTGTATTCGCCTTTTTCAATATTCTCGAGCAGAAAAGGCGCGCGCCCTTTGTAGGACCCATCGAGAAAGATGCGGGCATTCGGCGGCGTGGTTTCGACCAGGATGGCGCCCGGTTTTTCTTGCAGGTCAAAGCTGAGGTCGAGCAACCGTTTGTGCTGCACCACAATTTGTTTGCGCTCGCGGAAATAATCATCCTTTTCGATAGCGATCGTGTACCGCCCAATCGGCGCCTCGAAGTTCAGGATGGGCGTCCGGCCAATTTCTCGCGCGGTTTGCCCCTCCCTGGCCAGGAAGACAATCGCGCCTTCCGGCTGCGAAAGAATCGAGAGCGTGCCCATTTTTTCAGCCAATGCCACATCCAGAATCTCCTGCTTGCTCGGTTGGATCAGCACGGAGGAAGTCCACGCCTCGTACCCCGGCTTTTTGACGCGCACAACAAGCTCGCCCGGTGGAATGTTGGAAAACGTGTGCGGACTTTTTGCGACTCGCTTTCCCTTCAAGTAGATCTCTGCGCTCGATGGCGTCGAATTTACGGTGAGCATTCCCGGACTCACTTCGAGCGTCGCCTTCACGTCTGTCGGCTGGAAGCTTCGCACCACCACTTTCTGAGTCCACGGCTTGTAGTTTTCTTTGACCAGCCGGATTTCATGCTCCCCCTCGGCAACTTGTTTCAGGGACATCGGGGTCTGCCCGACACGATTGTTATCCAGGAAAACCTGCGCACCAGTCGGCTCGGAATTGATATTCATGGACCCCGGTTTGGCGGTTAGAGACACTTTCACGGTGCGCTCCATTTTGGCGAGCACGTCGATCTTCCCTTCCCAATCGAAGTAGCCGCCGCGGATGAGCCGCAAATGGTAGGTTCCCTCGAGCAGATTTGGAATTTGCAGAAGCTCGAACGCATCAGTGAAGCCGATGAACTTGTGGTCCAGATACACTTCAGCGCCTGCCGGCTGCGAAGTAATGGTGATGCTGCCCATCCACTGCCGCAGATACCTCTGCTCCAGCTCATTGGCCAGCCCTTCGACCACGTCCCGAATCTGCTTCAAATCATGACAGGTGCCGTAGAGCGCAACCACGATTTCTGAGCTCCGGGTGGCGATGAGCCGCGCGTCAATGTGCAGGGTCTTGTTGATCAACGACACATCCCCGACCAGGATGACCTCGACATCATAGAGCTTGCCCAACTCTTGCGTTTGTTCCTTTGTCAGACCAGAGCTCGCCAAAACGTGCTCATTCAGGACCCGGTGCAATTCATTGTGCTCCAGAACGCTGAAGTTGGTCTGATTCCGCAACGCCGTGGCCAACATGGAAGAAACGGTGCGCCCGAGCTCGGCTTCCTTCGCCTGCGCATTGGCGTTGGTGAAAGGCAGAATAGCGATGCGCGGTTTCTTGCGGTAGACCGGTTCTTGCTCGACAAGCGAATCGGGGGGTGCAGCATCCGGCAGGCGTGCGTCTGGAAGCGTGCGTTCCTGGGCCAGGAGCGATAGCGAGAGCAAGAACATCGTTACGGTACACAAGATCGTCTTTTGCATGGCGTACCTCCTCTTTGACTTCAAGGTCTTCGTGCGCCCTCGCAAAGGTCATGCCTGACCACCATCCGTGGGGAGTCAGTTCCCTAAGCGTTTGATAATAAACTAACTATGCTTTCGCTTCAGTCTGTGCTCGGGAGACCATCAGGTGCTCGACCGGTGTGAAGCCGCCAGGCGAAGGTGTGAACCTTCTTCACGTCGCCCTGCGGGCCTATGAAAATTCAAGAAAATAGAAATAGCGGGGGACACTCAGTCTCTCCCGCAATAAAATCGTTGCTTTCTGTTGGCGGAGTTCTATATTCCCTTCAGGATGAGCTTACGGGGATGCAGCCTCCTGCCCGAGAAACTTCTTTGATCCTGCCGCAGCCTGTTTGCCCCTATCATTCCCTGTCCGAGCTCTGGTTTCTTGAGAGATCACGCTTCAATCGGTGCTCTTTAGGTTAAGGACCTAAGCAGGAAATTCGAAATCTTAAACTCTAAACGCGAAAAACAACCACCCCCAGCGCCGACATCGCCGGGGAAACACATCTCACGTTTGGCGTCTCACGTTCGACATTTCACATTTCTTCACAAAATCTTCTAACAAATCCTCAAAAAGGAGGTTACCATGCAATTCACACGCAAAGTTATTCATTGCAGACTGACAGTCGCAGTACTTTTGTCAGGGATTGTGGCCATCACAAGCGCACAATCACAGGAGGCGGAGTTCCGCCCGGGGGAGGTGATCGTGAAATTCAAATCCACTGTCTCGAGGGCTGCCGTCAGCAGCGTCCTGGCCAACACCGGTATTGAAATTGCCCAGGAATTTGGCGAGATCTCTGTCTACAGGTGTACCATCAGTGGCGACAAATCCGTGCCCGGCGCGGTTGCCGCCTGCAACGCGGACCCGACCATCGAATACGCCGAGCCAAACTACATCTATCGTACTTTCCAAACCCCAAACGATCCGAGGTTTCCAGAATTGTGGAACATGGTCATGGTCAATGCCCCGCAAGCGTGGGACATTCAAACCGGTGACCGGGCCATCGTGGTCGGTGTCATCGACACGGGCGTCGATCTCGACCACGAAGACCTTGCGGCGAATATGTGGAAAAACGCCGGCGAAAGCGGCGGCGGCAAAGAAAGCAACGGCGTCGACGATGACGGCAACGGGTTGATCGATGATTACCAGGGCTGGGATTTCATCAACAATGACAACGATCCCAATGACGACAATGACCACGGCACCCACGTCTCCGGCACCCTCGGCGCGGTGGGTAACAACAACATCGGCGTCGCGGGCGTCAACTGGATCGTCTCGATCATGCCCCTCAAGTTCCTGGGCGGTGACGGCAGCGGCACGACCGACAACGCCGTTGAAGCGATCATCTACGCGACGAAGATGGGGGCAAAGATCCTGAGCAACAGTTGGGGCGGCGGCGGCCGCTCGCAAGCTCTGGAAGATGCCATCAAGTTTGCCAACGACAACGGCGTCCTGTTCATGGCGGCAGCAGGCAATGAAGGCAGAAACACGGACCAGTTTCCAACCTATCCGGCGGGATACGAGCTTGGCAACGTCATCGCCGTGGCAAACAGCAACAGCGACGATCGCCTCTCGGGCACCTCCAACTTTGGCAGAACGTCAGTGGATTTGGCCGCGCCCGGCAGGCAAATTCTCAGCACGGTGAGAAATGACCGCTACACCAAATTCTCCGGGACCTCGATGGCGACCCCGCATGTCAGCGGCGCCGCGGCCCTGGTGTGGGCCCAGTATCCAGGCGTCAGTAGCAGCCAGGTGAAGATTCGTCTGCTCGGCTCGGTTGACCGCAGTTCGGATTACGCCGGTAAAGTCGTCACGGGCGGCAGGCTAAATGTATTCAAAGCCCTGTCGACCGAACCGGTGATCTTCACCAGACAGCTTGACAACACGGAGGACGAGAGCGGCCCCTATGCTGTAGACGCCGACATCGTCGACGACACCTCCATTGCCTCTGCTACGTTGACCTACCAGGTGTCTGGCCAGCCTGCTGTGACGAACGCCATGACCCCTTCGGGCAATGACCATTACCGCGCGGAAATCCCGGGGCAGCCATTGGGCTCCACCATCACTTACTTTGTCAAAGCAAGCGACAGCGATGGCCATGAAACCCGCGACGCGAATTTTACTTTTGAAATCAAGAAGAAGGATGACGGAGGAATTTGTGGCGACGATGAGGGGGCGGTCGAGCTCACCTCGATTCCCAATCCAGGCTTGCGCAAAACAGTCAACGCGGCGCTGAACCTCCTGTTCTTTTTGCTGCCCTTGTTTGCAATCAGAGGACGGGCTAAACGGGCTAAGAAATAAGGGGGCTCGCGAGAAACGAGACCCGGGACTTGCATGAAACCTGGCCGAGAAGCAGGCTGCCATTCCCAGCCAGCCTCGTGCTGGCTGGAAACCAGCGGCAGCCTGGTCGTGAGACCCGACCTTGTCGGCCAGGTCTTACTTTTTTCTTTCCTTTCGCCCTGCGCGCCAAAGCCTCAACCTAATTCGGTGTCTTTCGGTGACTTCGGTGCCCTTCGGTGGGAAAATCTTAAGACCACCGAAAATCACCGAAGTCGCCGAAGGTCACTGAAATTTGCTTGATTTATCGTTGCCAATTCGATATTTTGCCTGAACAGCAGTCGCTGACCCCGGACGGATGCTATCTTTCAAGGCAGGATGGCTAAACCGATCGCAAGCCTCAAAAAGGGAGAGAATTGTGCTTCGCATTGGCTTTTATCAATTCCGGCCGCTTTTCGGCCGCAAAGACAAGAATATAGCAAAAATAACCGCGGCGCTGAGCAACGTGCAAGCCGATTTGATCGTCTTGCCCGAGCTCGCTTTTACCGGCTACTATTTCAAGGACCGGGCAGAAACCTTCGCGCTTGCAGAAGACCCGGAAACTTCCTCGACGATAGAAAGCTTGCTTGCCCTGTGCCGGCAGCAGGATTTCTATCTGGTCACAGGCTTTTCCGAGAAGCAGCGTGACCGGGTGTTCAACAGCGCACTGTTGCTCGGCCCGGAAGGCCGGGTACACACCTACCGCAAACTCCATCTTTTCAACCAGGAAAAACGGTGGTTCGACCCGGGGGATACGCCGCTCGAGGTGCAGAAGGTGCGTGGCGCTAGAATCGGTATGATGATCTGTTTTGACTGGATATTCCCGGAGGTCACACGCACCCTGACAGTGCAGGGCGCGCAAATCATCTGCCATCCCTCCAATCTGGTGCTCGATTACTGCCAGCAGACCATGCTCTCGCGGTGTCTGGAAAACGGCGTGTTTGCCATTACGGCCAATCGCTTCGGCGCGGACCGGCGGCCGCACGGGGACTTGCGCTTTACTGGAAAAAGCCAGATCGTCGCGCCAAAGGGCAGGCTCATTCACCGGGCACATTCGCAATCTGAAGCGCTCTTTATTGTTACCATTGACCCGGGTCTGGCCGATGACAAACAGATCACGGCGCTCAATCATCAAATCGAAGACCGGCGTCCGGAGTTTTATGCACCGCTTTGCCGCACCTGAGACCAGGCTATTTGACAGGGTGACCTTGAAAGAAAGGTGAAGCTGCCGATACCTAAGATATTTCTGACTCAAAAGAGACTCGATAAACCTGATCCAATATGGGTGGAATTGCCAACGTCAACCTCATCTTTGCTTTGCACCTCGCTTCCACTTTCGTCATGCTTGGCTTGATCTGGTTTATCCAGCTCGTGCACTATCCTTTGCTGGCTCAAATCAGCCGTTACCGCGCCGGGGCGTATCACCAGACTCGCATGCGCCTGGCCACCTGGGTCTTCGGGCCTCCCATGGTGACTGAGCTGATCACGGCCGTTCTTCTTGTCTGGCGCCCGGCGGCAGTGTTTCCTGTCAAGATGGCCTGGGTTGGGCTGGCTTTGCTGGGGGTCATCTGGCTGGCCACCGCCTTTTTGCAGGCGCCGAGGCATGAGATCCTGGCCATCGCTTTTGTCGAGGAGACGCACCGCAAACTCGTCAGCAGCAACTGGATTCGAACCGTGGCCTGGACGGTGCGCGGCGTGCTCCTTTGCTACTTCCTGCTCATGAATCTCTAACAACCCTTGTATTCAAATATTCTACCATCTCATACAAGGTGGCGATGGTCAATTCGCTGCGGGTGTGCATTTCCAGAATGTCGCGCACCGTGCCTTTGATCTTTTGCTTTGTGCCGTTCAGATCACTTTCCCGGGCCCGGATGATGCTGGCAAGCAACCGTTCGATCGCGTCTTCCACTTTCGAGAAGAAGGAGATTTCCCAATTCGAGCTCGCTTTCAAATCTTTCAGGATCTGTCGCAGCTCCCGGATGCGATAGAGCTGCAGAATGGAAAAGTAGTCCGCAACCGGCCAGGCATGTTTGCTGATCTTGTTGTTCAGGTAGATGCTGAACGTGTCATCGAGAATATCCATGCGTTTGAATGCCGCCATGATCCTGTCAGCAGCTTCAGGCTGCAGGGCGTGACACAAGATTCTGAGCTTCCTGGGCAGACGATAACTGGAATGTTGCGTCGCTTCGCTGAGCATCTTTCTGAACCGGGCGCTGTCCTTCTCGTTCAAAGCTGCCAGCAAGGTGGGGTTCAGCAGCAGCTTTTTCGTCATCTGATAAACTTTTTCCTCCAGGTGGAGCAGGTACGCATAGTGCAGTTTTGCGTCGAGCCACTCGCCGGACGCTTCGATCTGAGCGCGCATCTCATTCAGATGCAGGAATTCCGACAGCCGCAAATAGACCGCGGCGATTCGGGCCGGTGACTTCTGGGTGGCCATGACAGCCCGCTGAAAAAAAGTCAGACCGGCATGGTTGGTGATTTCATTGATGATTTCGGTGATAACGATCTCCCGTTTCAGGGGGTGCGCCTGGATTTCCTTCCGGTATTTGCGGGCAAGCCCGGAGGGAAAGTAGCGCAGAATGAAGCGGTCATACCACTCGTCGTAGAACTCGTCTGACTCGATAAAAAGTTGTGTGCCATAGAGCTTGGCAAACCCGAGCAACGCGCACAGCACGGGTCGAGGCAGCATGCGCGAGCTGTGCTCCAGTCTGTCCAGGTCGGCCTCGAATGGGATGCTGTCCTGCCCGCGGTCGAGGATGCCCTGGCGATTGAGAAATTGGATCAACGCCCGTACGTACAGAAAGTGTGATTGCGTTCGCAGCATATCCAGCGAAAGGCCGAGATTGTTCTTGTAGTTCTGGGCCAGCACCAGCGCGACCTGTTGCGCTTCGCATGTTCGAATGATTTGATCGCGTTTCTTCTCATCGATTATCTTTTTGCGCAGCAACGAGTTGAGGAGAATCTTCAGGTTGACTTCGTGGTCCGACATGTTGACCCCGCCTGAGTTGTCGATGGCGTCGGTGTTGAGCCTGACGCCCTGGCTGGCGGCTTCGATGCGTGCGGCCTGGGTCAGTCCGAGATTGCCCCCTTCGGCGACAACTTTGGTGCGCAGCTCGCAGGCGTCGATGCGCACGCGGTCGTTTGCCGGGTCGCCCGCATGGAAATGGCTCTCGTGGCTGGCCTTGACATAGGTGCCAATGCCGCCGTTCCAGAGCAAGCCAACCGGTGCGCGCAGGATGGCTTTGATCAATCCTTCGCCAGAAAGTGTCCTGGCTTTGATGCCGAGCGCCTCTCGCATTTGTGGTGAAATGTCGATGTGCCGGCTGGCGCGGTTGAACACGCCCCCGCCTTTGGAAATGAGTTCCAGATTGTATTCATCCCAGTTGGCACACTTCCCGAACAGCCGCACTCTCTCCTGACAGGCTTTTTCTGTGTCGGGATTGGGATCGACAAAAACATACAGATGATTAAACGCTGCCAGCAAGCGGACGCTTTGGGAACAGAGCAGGCCGTTGCCAAAGACATCGCCGCCCATGTCCCCAATGCCAACGACCGTAATCTCATCCCTCTCCGGGTCGATTTCCATTTCATGAAAATGGCGTTTGACGGACTCCCAGGCTCCTTTGGCCGTGATGCCTTGTTTTTTGTGGTCATAGCCATTCGAGCCGCCGGAAGCAAAGGCGTCAGTGAGCCAGAATTGCCGTGCGGTTGAAATCTCGTTGGCGATATCGCTGAACCTCGCCGTTCCCTTGTCCGCGGCCACCACCAGATAGGTGTCGTCACCGTCAAGGCGTTTGATCTTGGGCGCAGGAATGACCTTGCCATCGGCGGCGAGGTTGTCGGTGAGCTCCAGCAGGCAGGCGATGTAACGCTTGTAGGCCTCGATTCCGGCAGCCAGATAGGCCTGCCGGTCGGCAAAGGTCCGGTTTTTGACGACAAATCCGCCTTTGCTGCCCACAGGAACGATCACGGTGTTTTTCACCATCTGCGCCTTCAGCAGGCCCAGAATCTCCGTTCTGAAATCATCCTGCCGGTCAGACCAGCGAATGCCGCCGCGCGCCACCGGGCCGCCGCGCAGATGGAAGCCCTCCATCTCATAGCTGTAGACGTAAATCTCGAAATACGGTGCCGGGGGCGGCATATTTTCGATGGCGCTGCTTTTGATTTTGAAGCTGATCTCAGGCTTCCCCAGAAAGTAGTTCGTGCGCACGATGGCGTTGACGATACTGAGAAAAGCTTTGCAGATGTTTTCCTCCAGAACCGAATCGAGCGCGTGGAACGATTTTCCCAGGGCGAGTCTGGCTGCCCTCATGTCGCGTTCGCGGGCGGCCGGACCGAATTTCGTCTCAAAGAACCGCACGAGATTGGCGACAAACTGCGGATGTTTGACCAGGCATTTTTGAATGGAGGAAAAAGTGTGCGAAGTCTCAATCTTATAGTAGTAGCCACAAAGTGCCTTGACAAGCTCGAGTTGTCTGGCCGTCAGGCCAGCGACCCGCACCAGCTCATTGATGGGTTTGGAAGGGGTCTGGCGCCGGAGAACTGCAACGATAGCTTCTGAAATCCGCAGGCGGTCTGCCTTCTGCAAACGCTCATCGCCGGGAACCGTGAACATGTAGGTGTACTTTTCGCGCGCGTCCGGCTTGTACGGGAAGGTATATTCGCGGTCGACCGTAAAACCGAAGTCTGTCAGAATGGGCACCAGCTCACTCAACCGGGCTGGCGTGCAACTGTAGATCTTGATCGCGTCGGCGTCGCTGTTCCGTTGATAGGCGTAGTTGACTTCGTAGCCATCTTCCGGGGTGAGATGCTCCAGCGTCTCGAGGTCGCAGAGCACCTCTTCCGGCTCCTGGTGCATCTCGTAGTCTGGCGACATGCCGTTGACGAAACGCGTGAGTCTCTCATCAACGTTGTGGCCAACGTAGTTTGCATAAACCAGCTCGCGAAACCGCGAGGACCAGGTGGAAAAGAGATCGTGAGCATTCTCCTCCAGCAGCGCCTTCAGCGCCGGCAACGAGTGGTTGCGCGAACGGAACCCCATGAATACGGTTTCTACTTGATTCAACTGGTACTTAAAGGTGTACAGTTTTTGCACCCCGTACTTTTTCAGAAACATTTTCATCCGCCGGCCAGGAATCTTTCCGGCATCCGCCAGGGGCAGGATGATCTCAGCCCAGACAATGTTGTACGCCTCGTCGATGGAGAGGTCGTAAGTGACGTCGGCGGTGTACATGTTCGAGATAAGTTTCACGAACCAGCGCAAAAGCAGATCCTGCGAACGGGTCAGCAGCAGGCCGACCGGCAAAGACTGCGCTGCTTTGTAGAGCTCTTTGCGCATGTAGGAGGTGGCCGGAACACGGAGCTGTTTCGCCATGTTGTCGATCATGCGCTTGATAGCCGGGATGCTGTAGCGCACGGCAAGCTGCGCGCGGTGTCTGAAATGTCCCGCCAGAACGAATGTCTGCCAGCGATTGTGCACCACCGCAACATAGATTTGCCGGTACTTGTTGATGTTGCTGTGGATTTCGGTTTCGCGGTAAAAAATGCATTCGTGCGCGTTCAATTCTGAAACATCTCTCAGCTCCTGCGACACCCCGCGCCTCACGGTTCCTTTCCTGAACAGACCCAACCGCTGGCCATTCAGCTCACCCTGCTGCAGCGAGACCAGGCCCAGGAGAACAAAATTCTCCTTGAGCCACCGCAGCTCTTCAGCCACAAACTCGCTGTCGAAATGGAGCGTATCGAGCACCGGCAGCATCTGGCGGTAATCCGTCACCACACTGCGCAGCTCTTGTAAGTGCGCCGCGATTTTTTCCCTGAGACCGCGCAGCTCGCTTTCCGGCAACCGATTGATTTCAAGGTAAATGTAGGATTCCGGCTCTCCCGGCTCATCCGGGAAACTGAGGGCCGTCAGCTCACCACGCTCATTGCGGACGACGTTCAAAATCGGATGAATGATGACTTGAACATTGTGGTTGTTTGCATTGCAGTAGTCGACGATGGTATCGACGATGAACGGGGAGTCCGGCATCAGGATTTCGATGACAGAGGAATTGGAGAGCCAGAGATACTCCGGCCCGGGATTGTACACCGCGATCTTGACTTCCTCGCTGTGCTCCCTGAAAAAGTCATAGCGGGCGCGCAAAAACAAATTCAGATCTTCAGATGAATAGAAGTTCTTATGGGACTGGGGGATATAGAATGAATATTTCTGGCAAAATGAGTCGAAGGAATGACTGACTGAGGACTCCACTGCTGTGCTGCTCATGAATGACTCCTGAATTTAACATCACAATCTCGACACTCAACCCGGACGCGCCGGATCCAAACAGGAAACCGCGAATCGACGCGAATAAAATCAAGATAATATTGGCGTTCATTCGTGTTCATTAGCGGTTGTCAATCCTGACTTCACCCGTGCCACTGACTGATGTGAATGTCATTGCAGTATGACTACCAACGATTAAAGGCATTGCAGAAAAGACGAACCAGAATAATCCTAATCAGTGGCCCACGATAGAACTTATCGTCACAATTGGGGCGGGAATGAAAGGGGGTCTGAGGAGGGGCTTCCGGGCATGTTGTAAATCATCGTGTGCTTGTTTATCTTGACATCGTCGAAAAAACTTCCTAATATTTTGATATCAAATTGTTAAGACTCCCTCTCTATCAGGTCGCCATTATGAACGATCAATTCTTCGAACACCCCGTCCTCAACTCTCCCTACGAATATCCCTGCCGGCATTGGGAGCTGGATAAGCAGGGGCAACCGACCCAGCAGATCATTGACAAACGCCGGCATGTTGCGTTCATCACCCCGATCCCGAAGCCGAGAAAAAGAAAACGCACAGCGGACCAGCAACAAATCGTCTTTGACGAGGGCGAGGCCCTGTCGACAGCCGCGCAGCAGTACGACCCCACGCCGGTAATCAATGCCCTGCGCAAGCATGTCGACCAGTGGCGCAGCCTGTCGAATCCGGCGGACTGGCGGGTCACACCCGAAACCGCGCGTTTGCTGCAGCACTGGCGGCATTTTCATTTCAACAGCTTCCGGCCGTTTTTCTGCCAGATCGAGGCAGTAGAAACCCTCATTTGGCTGACCGAGGTGGCGCCACAAATCGGCAAAGCAGGAAAGCAATTTCTCGAGCATCTGGCCGATGCCAACAACGAGGCCAATCCGGGACTGGCGCGGCTGGCGCTCAAGCTGGCCACCGGCGCCGGCAAGACCACGGTGATGGCCATGATCATCGCCTGGCAGACCATCAACGCCGTGCGCCGGCCCACCAGCAGCCGGTTTACACGAGGGTTCCTGGTGGTCACGCCGGGCCTGACAATTAAAGACCGCCTGCGGGTGTTGCAGCCCAACGATCCGGACAGCTACTACCAGAGCTGCGAGCTGGTGCCCGGCGGCCTGCAGGAGGATCTGAAGCGCGCCAAAATCGTCATCACCAATTACCACGCTTTCAAGCTGCGGGAGCGGCTGGAGCTTTCCAAAGGCGGGCGCATGCTGCTGCAAGGACGCGGCCCGGCTCTGAACACGCTTGAAACCGAAGGCCAGATGCTGCAAAGAGTCATGCCCGGACTCATGGGCATAAAAAACATCCTGGTGCTGAACGATGAGGCGCACCACTGCTACCGCGCCAAACCCGATGATGACGGCGAAACCCTGCGCGGGGACGAGAGGAAAGAAGCCGAGCGCAACAACGAAGCGGCACGCCTGTGGATCAGCGGTCTGGAGATCGTCGAGCGCAAGCTCGGCCTCAGCCGGGTGGTCGATCTCTCGGCCACGCCGTTTTTCCTGCGCGGCTCCGGTTATGCCGAAGGCACGCTGTTCCCCTGGACGATGAGTGATTTTTCCCTGATGGACGCCATCGAGTGCGGCATCGTCAAGCTGCCGCGGGTGCCGGTGGCTGACAACATCCCCGGGGAGGACATGCCCAGGTATCGCAATCTCTGGGAGCACATCCGCACGCGCATGCCTAAGAAAGGCCGCGGCAAATCCGGCAAGCTGGACCCGCTGAGCCTGCCGGTGGAGCTGCAGACCGCGCTGGAAGCGCTCTACGGGCATTATGAAAAAACCTTCGCGCTGTGGCAAGAGAGCGGCATCCGGGAGCCGCCGTGTTTCATCATCGTTTGCAACAACACCTCGACCTCCAAACTGGTGTATGATTATGTGTCGGGATTCTACCGCGAGAAGGAAGACGGTTCTACCATCCTGGAAAACGGCCGGCTGCCGCTGTTTCGCAATTTCGATGAGCACGGCAATCCGCTGGCACGGCCCAGTACGCTGCTGATAGACAGCGAGCAGCTCGAATCCGGCGAGGCGCTGGACAGCAACTTTCGCAAGATGGCAGCAGACGAGATCGAGCGCTTCCGGCGCGAGATCATCGAAAGAACGGGCGACCGGCGGCAGGCCGAGACGCTGACCGACCAGGATTTGCTGCGCGAGGTCATGAACACCGTGGGCAAAAAGGACCGGCTGGGCGAGTCCATCCGCTGCGTGGTCTCGGTGTCGATGCTCACTGAGGGATGGGATTGCCAGACGGTGACCCATGTGCTGGGCGTGCGCGCGTTTGGCACGCAATTGCTGTGCGAGCAGGTCATCGGCCGGGCGCTGCGCCGGCAGTCTTATGAGCTGAATGAGGACAGTTTGTTCGAGGTGGAATACGCCGACGTGCTGGGCATTCCGTTTGATTTCACGGCAAAGCCGGTGGTGGCGCCGCCGCAGCCGCCGCGCGAAGTCATCCAGGTCAAAGCCGTGCGCCCGGAGCGCGACCACCTGGAAATCCGTTTCCCGCGGGTGCAGGGCTACCGGGTCGAGCTGCCCGAGGAGCGGCTGACGGCCGAATTCAACGACGATTCCGTGCTCGTGCTCAGCCCGGAGCTGGTGGGCCCGTCGATTACACGAAACGCCGGCATCATCGGCGAGGGGGTGGACCTGGATTTAAAGCATCTCGGCGACCTGCGGCGCTCAACGCTGATTTATCATGTCACCACGCGGCTGCTGTACACCAAATGGCGCGATCCGGGCGAGGAGCCGAAGCTGCATTTGTTCGGTCAGCTCAAGCGCATTACCCGGCAGTGGCTGGACACCTGTCTGGTCTGCAAGGGCGGCACCCACCCGGCGCAGCTCATGTACCAGGAGCTGGCCGATATGGCCTGCGAACGCATCACCGCGGGCATCACCCGGGCCCTGATCGGAAAAAAGCCGATCAAGGCGGTGCTCGATCCCTACAATCCCACCGGCTCGACCGCGCATGTGAATTTCAGCACTTCGAAACGCAACAGATGGGAGACGGATTCGCGCAAGTGCCACATCAACTGGGTAATTTTAGACAGCGACTGGGAAGCCGAACTCTGCCGTGTGGTCGAATCGCACCCGCGGGTTCGGGCCTACGTGAAAAACCATGGTTTGGGGCTGGAAGTCCCGTATCGCTACGGCTCGGCGACGCGCAAGTACCTGCCCGATTTTATCGTGCAGGTGGATGATGGCCGGGATGATCCGCTGCACCTGGTCATCGAGATCAAGGGCTACCGCCGCGAGGATGCCAAGGAGAAGAAAGCCACGATGGAAGAATACTGGGTGCCCGGGGTGAACAATCTAGTAGGCCAGTACGGTCGCTGGGCCTTTGCAGAGTTCACCGAAGTCTACGAGATCGAAAGTAAGTTCAATAAGATGATCGACGATTTCTTGCAGAGGTAGCCATGTCAGAGGAAGAAGGGTTGTTTCCAAAACACGGCGGCTACCGGAAGTTGAAAAGCTTTCAAATCGCACAGTTGGTATACGATGTGACGGTGCGTTTCTGTGACCGCTATATCGACAAACGCAGCCGCACGCACGATCAGATGGTGCAGGCGGCCCGCAGCGGGGTACAAAACATCGCAGAAGGCAGCCAGGTCTCCGGCACCTCGAAGAAAATGGAGATGAAGCTGACCAACGTGGCCCGGGCCAGCCTGGAAGAGCTGCGGCTGGATTATGAGGATTTTTTGCGGCAGCGGGGGTTGGAGATGTGGGGGCCGAATGATCCAGCTCTGGTTCGATTTAAAAAGAAACGCTGCTCAAGTTTGGAAGAGGTACAAGCTTGGGTGGAAGACGAACACCGACGAGCACGGACAAACACTGACTCTATAAAGGATCATCAAAAGGCAAAGTCCGTGTCTGCCGATGAAAGTCCGAGCCAGAACAGATTATATTCAGAGATTGCGGCTAATGGAGCCCTTTCTCTTCTGAATATTTGCTGCTACTTTTTAGACCGCCAGCTCGCCGCACAGGCCCGCGCCTTTGAAGAGGAAGGCGGCTTCACAGAACGGCTCTATAAACACCGCAAACGCCGCCGGGGTGGATGAATAGAAACGATGAAGAAGCACTGAGGGAAAGAAACATGGCCAGAAAAAAACAAACGAAACCCAAATCCATCGAAGCGCTGCAGCACAGAGACGCCAAACGCACAAACATCCCCACGGCAGAGTACCAGTCCGTGCTGCGGGAGGAGGACAAAAGCCCGATCCGGGTGGCGTACGAGCGCCGCAACCGGGACCTGGACCCGCAGTTGGTGTGGCGCGGCAAGGATATGCTGGACTGGTCCGACCTGGTGGTGCCGGCGCCGCCGCTGTATATTCAGGAGAAGATTCATCCGAAGGTGCTGATCGATGATTTAGTGAGGAGTGGCCAGTGGTTAGTGGCGAGTGGTGAGAAAGCGGCACCGGAAAATACACAGATAGACTTGTTCTCTGACTTCAACGGCCTGCCCGACGAGGCGGCGCGCACCGAGTTTTATCAGCACGAGGCCAACTGGAGCAACCGCATGATCCTGGGTGACTCGCTGCAGGTCATGGCTTCCCTGGCGGAGCGCGAGGGGCTGCGCGGCAAGGTGCAGTGCATCTACATCGACCCGCCGTACGGCATCAAGTTCAACTCCAACTTCCAGTGGAGCACCACCAGCCGCGATGTGAAGGACGGCAAGGCCGAGCACATCACCCGGGAGCCGGAGCAGGTGAAGGCGTTCAGGGACACCTGGCGCGACGGCATCCACTCCTATTTGACCTACCTGCGCGACCGCCTGACCGTGGCGCGGGACCTGCTGACCGAGTCTGGCTCCATTTTTGTGCAGATCGGGGATGAGAATGTGCACCGGGTGCGG
>JBHHXT010000057.1:0-24854 GCA_046757165.1 bacterium
TTGCATGAAATGCTAAAGCATTTCACTCCTTATGTGTTGCCCCCTGTTGGGCGAAATTCATGAATTATCCAGGCTAATGAAACTATGGTATTACTTCTTGTCTTTTGCATTTTCAAGTCCCCTCGACAACGAGTCTTTTTTCGGCGCGCTGCACGGGGCCGCCGTTCAATTGGAAACGCTGCAAGATCATCCTGCTTTCTGAACCCGGCTTGCCGACCACGCGGAAATTCAACAACAAGAGAGGGCCAGACTGTTTGATGACTTTGCCCCGGTAAGCGGATACTCGCAATCGACCTGGCCGGTCATTGGCGACAATTTGAAACGCCGTGTTCAGCTTTTTCTCTTCGGTGACTGACAGGAATTGCAAGACTTGTGGCTCGTAAACAAAATCAATGTCGACTGAGAGAACTTTCTGATTCTCAACGGTTAGCGGAATGGCGACATTCTTCCCGGCCGATACGACCAGGTTTTCCAAATGCGCGTATTGTTCAACAACAGGCAGGGGCGCTGACATTGGTGATGGGGTCCAGCTGCCATCCACATCCCCCAAAAGTGTCGCGCCAAAGTCTTGCCTCTGGTCCGCGATGACCGCAAACAATTGTGCCTGGGGGGGCTCGAAACGCCATTCGCCAGTATGGTCCTCAAAGGGCAGCGGTGCCTCGCCAGCCGCGAACCTGCTGATCAGCGCGGCGTCGAAGGGTTGGATGCCATTTAGCTCGTCGACATCTGCAGCCCGGCGCTGCGCCGGCGTCAGGGTTGTATCATTCGACAGGAACAGGTTGATGAGAGCCGCGTCAAGAGAGGTGATGGAGGCACTGCTGTCCCCTCGTGCGAACGGCGGTTTGAACGGCCGAACCGTGTAGTCCAGGTTCGGCGTTAGATTTTCGAACAAATAATGTCCGTTCTCATCCGTGCCTGTGGAATCGGTTGCGCCGTCATGCAATCGTACCGTGAAGTCACTGACAGGGGCGCCGGTAATCGCAGAGTGAATCTCCCCTTCTATCTGCGGCCGCGTTGTATCGCGAGCACTGATATTATCCAGGAACAATTCCTGTCCCCCGATGCGAAAGGTCGCAACCGGGCCGAGCAAGGTGACCGTCCCTTTGTTAAGGGGCGCAAAAATACGGGTGGTGTCGATCGCAACCGTGATGCCGCCCGCGAGGGTTATGAGCGTATCCCGCATTTCTCCGATCAAAACCGTATCGCCATTCACAAAAATGTTTTCAGAGCCGCCACAGTCGGCAAACTCGAACAGGACTTTGTTGGGGCTGAATCCCAACCGGGTGAAATCCGTGAAATCGAACTTCAAGTTGACGTTGTTCAAGAGCATGGTGTTCTCGGTGCCAAAACTGGCGATGTCGCTGGCGATGGCGTCGCTGATCTCGGAGAAATTGAAGGTATCGCCGCCGGCCACAAAAAAGAATTCATGGATGGAGACATCCACGCCGTTTTCACGAAATATCATGGCGCCGCGGATGTTGCCGACCGGCTCCCCAAACTGAGTGCCGCGAGCGAGTGAATCAAATACCACGCGTTGGGCTTCTGCTTGCGCCGATGGCATGAAGGCCATCAGGGCAAGAAACAATTGGGTCTTTCCCATGCGTCTCATGTGGTAATCTCCTTAAGGAACGTCATTTAAATAACCTGCCCATCTTGAAAGAACTCAGATTCTTTCATAAAGAAGTTATTTCACGTCATTTGTTGTCATTTGCCCTGCGGGTATCATTGAGCAACCACTGGCCCAATGACGCCCGCAGGGCAAATGACGGCGCGAAGCGCTAAATGACTTTTTTCGCAGCAAAGACTGCGAAAAAGATTACAATCTTACCTCAGCAGGCTCATCTTCCTGATCTGGACAAACTCTCCCGCTTCAATCCGGTAAAAATAGACCCCACTCGCTAGGACCTGGCCCTTGCCGTCCCGGCCGTCCCAGCGAATCGTATGATAGCCGGCCGGATAGTCGGCGTTCGTCAGCACGCGAATTTTCTTGCCAAGCAGGTTGAAAATGCTGACCTGCACCCGGCTGGCTTCCGGCAATTGAAAGCGCAAAGTGGTTTCAGGGTTGAATGGATTCGGGTAATTCTGCTCGAGCGCATAGCTCGCGGGCAGCGATGCAGGGCCCTCGCCAACGCTCGTGAGAAAAGTCGCGCCCGCGAGCAAGCTATCGGGTTTCAAGAAGGTCAGGCCTTCGATATCCAGGGCTGCAGAGGACCTGGTTGGAAATTCTGTGCCGATTCCGGTGGTGGGATCGATGACGATGAATTTGTGCACCTCGCCGTTGCTGAAGCCGAAGAGCGTATTCTGGGGGGAGAAGGCCAACCCCTCCACCTGGGGGAATCCGATGGTGTTTGTCGGATGAACAGGCGTGCCGGCTCCTGTTGCCAGATCAATGACGAGCAGCTTGCCGGTTTTAGTGTCGGCGCCATAGAGCACGACCGTGGAATCAGCTTCGACCCGAAATGTGATCGCCTCGACATCCCTGAATCCGAGCGCCCCGATTTCTGTCACTGCGGCCGTGGTCCTGTCGATGAGAAGGAGCTGGTGCGAGGAATTGTCCACGCCAAACAGCTCGCCGGTGACGGGATTCACCGCGATGTCCTCGATGTCGTCTGAGCCGGTGCTGCCGATGAAAGCCGCTGCAAGGTTCCTCGCCGCCAACGGCATGGGGCCGCCCAGAACGCTGCCGTCGATGGCGTACAGGGGACCGTCATCCTCGTTGGAGATAAGAAGCAGGCGGCGCGATCCCGGGTCCCAGGTCATGGCTTCCAGATCGACGATGCTTGCACTGCCATCCGTGACCGTGCCCCAATTGACCGCCAAAGGGTTTGTGTCCTTGACATTGACGCGCACCAGGAAGTCATTGTCGCCGTCAACGCCAAACATGAAACTCGGGGCGGCCGGATCCACTGTCACCGTCATGTCGGCCGTCAAGGCGGTATTTTCAGTGCCGACGGTGACCAGTCGCGCGACGGTCTGCTGCAAGCCGGGAATCTCGATAACCGTCGTCAACCGGAAATTGCCTTGGCCATCGGTACTGTCGTCGGCGATCGGGTCCGGGCCCAGAAAGACATGGGCTGCCTCCGTGGGCGGCAAGCCCTCTGCCGTGATTTCGACGGTGCCGGCGTTGGGTATTCTTTCCGGCTGCACCGAACCGGTCGGGAAGCCAGGGGTGCGAAAGGATAAGCGGAAGCTGTTTGTTCTATCGATCTCCCCGGTTCTGAAATTCTCGGCAATGGCGAGATATCTCACGATAGGCAGGATTTCCGTTCGATTGTCATGCACGCCCAACTGAATGATTTCGCCAACGGGCGAGCGAAAGCTGGTGTCGGAGGTGAAAATGTAGACCGAGTCTGAAACCAGGGTTGGCGTCAACAAGCTCTCGTCTCGGGGCTCGAAACGCTCGCTCTGGGTATTGAAAACAAAGCAATCCGCGGACAGGTGTGGGGAATCACTATAGATGAATTTCTTGAGGAAAACTCTGCCCACCATCTCGATGCCTTTTGCATCTGTCGGCACGTTCATGAGCTCAGGCGCGCCCCCCGTTCGTGGATCGTTGTCCGCATCCAACAGGAAGGTAAAACACAGGTCCGCTTCCCTTGTGTCGGCTATCAGACCTGCGGTGGTCAGAAAGAAGTGCGGCTCTCTGGCCACCTGCGCGATATCGATGACCATGCCGCCGACACCGATATCGATGATGTCGTTTTCCTCCTCAGCGGCGACGTCTTTGCGCGCGTCCGACCTCATGTCGGCAAACGGTCCCTTTTGCCGCGGAGCGCCACCACCTGCAGCCATCAGACTGCCTGGTGGGAAATGCTCTGTACCCGGAACATGGTTCAATGCCTGCTCCCGGATACAATCGCATTGCTCAACCGTCAGATTCTGTTCAACCGGATAGGCGGGAAACATCAGGTTGTGCTCCCATTCGTCCGCATCCACGGGCGCACATAAATCCCGGTTGACATGGTCCAGGGCCAGGGCGTGCAGCACTTCGTGCGCCAGGATGGTCTCATGCGGATCATCTGCCAGGTCCGGCAAATTCAGAGGCGAGCCGGGCAGCATGTACGCCGCATCGATAACCATGACCCGGCCGATGTTGACTTGCACGCCGTCGTCGCATCTGAGATCATTAAACCCTCCGATGCCAAGATAGTCATCCACCGGGTTTCCTTCATCATCGATGAACCGGTTGATGTTGACCGCAACGATGCCGAACTCGCGGGCAAAAGAGAGTCTGTTGCCCACTGAATTCTTCAAGTTTGTCCAGGATTGACGCGCCAGGTCAATAGCCGCCAAATACTCAGTCAAATCCGGCCGCCGGTCTCGAATCGCCTCCCGCGAGCCCAGACTGATATCACCCGGGTTGCCAATCGTCAAATCCGGATCCGTAATCACGGGAAAATTCGTGATGTCGCGGAAGGCGGCTGACCGCAGCGTGACATTGCACTGCGGGATCAGAATCCGGTCCGAAGCGCGCTCATGCCGGCGCCACAGGAGATCTTTCACGCTGCGTTCACCCACCAGCGAGGGATCATCGATGGAGGGGCTGCCTGCAATTCCCACCCATTTCAAGGGCACGGAAACCAGGCCCGAAGTCGCCGCGGTTTCAAAGCGGCTCTGTGATCTGGTCGCTTCAGGTAAAAGCACGTAGAGCAGAATCAAGAGCAGGGGCAGGGACCGGGTGGCTGCGACAATGGGGATAAGTCTCATGGTTCGTCCTCCCTGGTGTTGCAGATCCCCCCGCGAGGGAATCAGGAACACCGTCTAAACCTTATCTGGCAAAGACAACTTTATCGCGCATCCAACATAATGTTGGACACCGGGAGTGCCAATCGACGCTGAAAGCGTCCGACAACACAGCCCAGGGTTGAGCGTAGGCGAAACCCTGGGAAAAGAAAAAATCAATAAAAACAACCCTGTAAGGGTTGTACGCACCGCAACCGTAACAAAAAACCCGATTGTTGATCAAAGAATAAACAGCTTCGTCAAAACACGGTCCCAGACCGTGTTGGATCATTTCTGGACCTTTTTGCAGTTTACTCCATAATTTGCTTTTGAATTCTTTGCGTGACTTCTACACCTTTGCATTTAGACGAACAATCGCGACGATTGGCCTACTGAACCAGGAGCATTTTTTGAGTCTTTGCAAACTGTCCGGCGCGCATGCGAACAAAGTAGACGCCGCTGGCCACCAGGCGGCCATGCAGGTCCCGGCCATCCCAGACCGAGGCATGATTGCCCGCATCTTTGGCTTCATCATCCACCAGAGTCTGAACCCTCTCCCCCAAAATGTTGAACACCGCCAGCGTCACTCTTCCCTGCGCCGGCAGCCCAAATCGAATGGTGGTTACGGGATTGAACGGATTCGGATAATTCTGTGACAAATAAGAATCTGCCGGAATTTCCGCTTCATGGGCAAGATGCTGGCGGATGAATTCCGGGCGGCCCACGACCACTTTAAGCCGGCGTCTGCGTTCGGATTCTGAACCCGCAAACTCATAATGGTCGCTGCTCCGGAGATCCCGGGCAAGGCCGGTCGCCTTATCCACCAGCCAGACCTCGAAGCCTGCGGGGACGGTTTCCTGCCCTTCGAAGATGAGGTGAACTTTGTCGCGAATGTTGGTGATCACCTCTATGTCCCAGACATCACCGTCCACAAGCTCAGGTCGAGCGTCAGTAGAGTACCGGTCGAAATGTCTCCCCCACTCTGGATGTGGAAAGTAGGCCGTTATGAAGTCCCCGATGACGGGGGGTTCAGGTCTGTCAAGATTGTCCAGCTCGTGAGAGGCCTGTTGATGTACCAGAATCTTTGTGTCACCGTCCAGGGCTTGGTGACACCGGGCGCGGATCCGGATGGACCAGGAGTCGAATGCTGCTTCCGGGAGTGAGCCGTTATTCTTTCCTGTACCTTCAACCGCAAATATTTGCGGATTCACGAAGAGGGTATCGACAACATCGTCTCTGTTTGCGACGGCGTATCCTTCAAACGGCCGCAGCGGTGAGCTGGCTTGACTCCAGCGGCCAGCGTAGAATCTGATATCAGGCGTGTTGCCAGATTTCAGGCGTAAATTCGCAAAGGGAATGTCGAAATCAAACGGATCGCCAACAAAATTCCAGCCCGGATGCAGCGGAATGGCAAATTCTCTGTTCGAAGGATTGGTCACCCCGGGACCGGTATCAATAGATTTGCCCGTTTCTTTGACAATGAGCCAGAAGGCCCTGCCCGGCTCCATGTCGAAAAAGGTGTCCGGAAAATCGACGAGCTGTTGGTTTTCCGGCCGCAGCTCCACGAATCGCCATTTTGTATCATCGAAGGGGCCCAGGTCATCCTCGAGAACCGCAGCCGGGTCCTTCTCATCGAGGTCGAGGGGAACTGAGATGAGACGATAGGCTGTCGCTTCCGAGCCCCCTGGCTGGGGCACGGGATTGCCCAGGGAATCCCGTTTCACTTTCCCTTCGCCGGGGATGGAGACTGGCAACGAGAAAATCCCGGAACGCGGCAGCCTCGCTTTTCGCCCGTCGACATCCTGTGCCAGGATAAAATACTCGATGCCTCTCGAAGTCGAGTGCTCCGCCCGAATCGTTCCCTGATAGGTGAGGCTGTCCGTTCTGACCATCCCGACGCTGTCAAACGCCCGGCGGCCCCCCGGTCGAAACATCAGGGTAACCTCTTCCACCGTCGAGATTCCGGCTATTTTGGCCTGGATCGGGATGTCTTCGTTCTCTTCATGGGGTGACATGGGGTCTACCTCAATCGCCGGGGCGAAATCATAAATATACGCGGCGCCTGCCCGGTCGGCTACTTCGTCATCGAATGGGGTGCCAACCATCGCCAGGTTGCCATCGAGTGAGACCGAGAATCCGAATCTATCGCCGGCCTCGCCCCGGCTGGCGAGCAGTTTTGCCAACTCGGTCCAGGTCGTATCTTTTCGGATGAACAGGGTGGCCGAGCCCGAATTGGTGCCGTTATCTTTGTCAAACTGCGCTCCGACCAGAAGCGTATTCTCGCTCAGGCGCATCGAGGTGCCAAATTCATCATCGCTGTCTGCGTCGCTTGCGAGAAGCTTGTCATGTTGTCGCCAGCCCTCCTGCTCACGTTCAAAAATGTAGACAGCACCGGCATTGTTGCCACCGACTCCAAAGCTATCATCAAATGGCGCACCAACCGCAGCAACCTCCCCGCTGATGGTGACGGAAAAACCAAAACGGTCTGATTTTGCACCATCATTTGCCGTCAGAGGTGGTTGCTGCTGCCATGTCTGGCCGACGCGTTTGAAAACATAAGCCGCACCGGCGTCTTGCCCGCCGTCATGGTCATGGAAGGATGCCCCAACGAGTGCGAAATCATCAGAAATGGCCACCGACTGGCCAAACTGGTCAAACTCAGCGGCGTCACTGGCGGTGAGTTTTGCCACCATCCTGCCGTCTAGCTCGAAGATGTATGCCGCGCCCGAGGCGAGACCCACGATGTTCTCCTTCGGAGCGCCGACCAGAATATGCTCGCCATCCAAGGCAACGGCCGCGCCAAACCAGGCATTCTCTCCGCCATCTGGCATCTCGATTTTGGTGATCTCATTCCAGACACCGCCCTCTTTCTTGAAGACGTAAACCGCGCCCCGGCTATTGTGAGAACGCGCTCCGACCAGTGCAACTTCACCGCTCAGAGCGACCGACATGCCGAATTCATCCCCCTCTCTGCCATCGCTGGCGAGAAGTTTTGCCTGCTCGTGCCAGCCATCGTTCCTGCGCTCGAATATGTACGCCGAACCCGTGCCGCCATTGCCGCGCCGGGTTCCGACCAGAGCATATTGTCCGGAAATTGAAACCGAACTTCCCAACTGGTCATTTGGACTCAAATCACTGGCTTTGATCTTGAACTCGGTTTGTGGCAGGACAGGGGGTGGGCAAGCGAGGAGGCAGAAAGTCACAAAGGATATCGTCAAGCTGGTTCGCATTTCGATAGACAATGGTCAGCCTCTATTCATTGTCGGGGAATGCCGGCGGATCCGGCAACCGAGCCGGCTTCGATGAGCCAGAATCGACCGAGATTTTCAAAATCGCCGCGCCAGCAGCAAGTCCGACGCCCACCAGGATGAATCGCCTGATGCGACTCCCCGTCTGCTTGCGCCCGGCCCGAATCCTCTTCTCCTGTTCCACAAAGGTTCGAAAGAGCGGATCATCACTGGGCTCGGGCTCATAATTCTCATTTAGATTCAGCAGCTGTTTTACGGTCTCTCTGGCTTTGTCGAGGTTGTCTTCAGCACTGTAGGACAGAGCCAAGAAGCGATATCCCTGGACTTTGTCGGCCTCGTCAACGCTGTCCGGCAGGCAGCGGTTCAGGAGTACAATCACCTCGGCTGTGCGACCGATCCGGTAGAGGTTCTGTGCATCAGAGACAGCGGTGTCACATTTGTCTTGTGCGAACAGGTCGTTTGTGTCAACTGCCCAAGCGACCGCCAGCAACAAGATCAGGAGAACCAGCGGTCGGGGAGCAATGAAAGGGATTTGGTTGGACATATACCTTCTCCTGAGCCGGAAATTCGAAATCCTGAGCTCCAAAATCGCAAATCGTAAATCTTCGTGGTCAGAAATCTGATATGCGATATATGATTGACGATCTCCGATTTACGATCTACAATCAACGCTTTTGGGTTTTGCAACTGCCCCCTCATAAGATAGGTGCAATTCCAGCCGCAGATTCTCTCAGATCTAAAGCTGAGATGCTGAGGAGGCGCCGGACGTCACCCCTTTCCCGGCCGGCAAGGTCGGGCAGGTGCGTTGGTATCGAATATCCTCCCCGATGTACTGGACCCATTCTGCCAGACTCAAATTGCGCGTGCAGACGGCGCATACTTTGTTTGCCAGAAGCTCAACGTCGATTGTCCAGAAGCGAACGGTTTTATCCTTGCTGCCTGAGGCGAGGTGCGTGCCATCGGGACTGAATGCCACGGACCACACCCAGTTTTGGTGGTCGGCAAGAACGATGGGGTCGGCGGTGAGATTGGAGAGATCCCACAGCCTGACGCTGTGGTCCGAGCTGCTGGAGGCGAGTTTCTGACCGTCCCGGCTGAAGGCCAGAGAGTTGACCGGACCGACATGCCCCAGAAGTGTTTGCTTGTTCTCGGGCGCCTCATCTTCGCCAACATGCCAGAGCAAGATCTTGCCATTGACGCCGCCGGTAGCCAGGATACTGCCAGCAGGATCAAACGCCAACGCGCGCACGCCCCCTTCGTGCTGGAGCTTATGCCCGAGTGAGGGGGGAGCAGACGCTAACGCGGCCGGAGCAAATTGACTGCCGGCCAGGAGCAGGATGGAGCCGTCATCACAAGCCGCCGCAATGCGGCCGTTGCCAGCCACCGTAACGGACCGTATTCTTGCAGTCAGGGCCACCCTGTGGACCACCGGATTGTCGGTGGCGTCCACCTGCAGAACCACGAGCCAGCCGTCGGCGCCGCCCAGAATGAGCCGCTGTCCGGTTTCGTTGAACGCCAGGGACCAGATTCTATCCGAGTGCTGGTACAAGATCTTGGGCTGAGGCCGCTGTTCCTGTAAGCGCCACAGACGAACCGTGCTGTCATTGCTGGCTGAGGCCAGCAGCGATTCATCCGGACTGAAAGCGACCGCGCGCACGCCAGCCGAATGGCCGGTGAAAATTCCGGGCGAGCCCGTGCCCGAGCCAATATTCCAGAGCCGGATGGTACCATCATCGCTTGCCGAGGCAACCGTTCCAGTCACTGGACCGAACGCGACCGAGCGAATGCCATCCGAGTGCGCCCGCCAGACCTGAGGCCCGCCGGCATTGAATTCCGGCGAGTTCAGGGCAGTTCGCAACGCGTCGTAGATTTCGTTTTGCAACTGTCCCTGACTCCAGATGTAGGCCTGGCGTGCCAGGAGGAGGCCTAATTCGTGCGCGCCGAGCTGTTGCTGCTGACGCGCTTGTATCGTCAAGAGGCGCGCTTTGTCGATGCGTCGCAATCGTTCCGCCACGCTCAGATTGGCGAACGCGACGACTTTCAGACTGTCGGCACGTTCCCGTTCGAGGCGCTGTTTCCTCGCTGACAATTCTGCCAGAAGTCTCTGTTTGTTGGCGATTTCACTCTGTTCCAGAACCTGCTGCAGCGCATCCTGTTCTCGCTTCAAAGCTTCCTCGGCCTGGATTCTAAGCGAGTCCGCCGCCTTCTGCGCCAATCTGGTTTGTTCCAGCGCACGGTCCGCGTTTTCTCTGGCATCCTGCTCCTTTTGCGCCAAATTGAAGGCCGCAATCGCCAGCGAAATCGAGGTCACCAGCAAGACCAGAATAAACGCACTCGCCACCTTGACACTGGTTGGCACGGTGGCCAACCAGCTGGTCGGCCAGTGGTCTTTCAGCCAGCGGCGGTCGAAGACGTGGTGGTAGATGGCGTTGCGCACGTGCAGCCGGCCGTCATCGTCCCGGCGGACGATGCCGGAGAGTTTGAGATGGCTCTTGACCGCGGTTTGCTCCTCGTCTGGTACCGGCCGCCTGCCCAGTCGAATGTCGCGGTAGGTGGTCAGCACTGCGAGCTGCCCCGGGTCGCGTTTGGAGAGCAGCATGTCGCGCACGAACAGCAGGTTGTTGTCCTGTTCGCTCATCTTGCCAAAGAAGGTGCGGGCGACGGCCTGGTCGACCTCGGCTTCGGTCCATTCATTTTTAAACTGTTCGGCGATGGTTCGGCAGAGCCGCTGGGTCAGGTAGGGATGACCGCCACTCCACTTCATCACCCAGTGCAGGACCTGCCGGGCGTGTTCGGGTGGCAGCTTCAACCCCTCCGACAGTGGCAGCGCCTCTTCCTCTGTAAAGTCGGTCAGCTCAACACGCTGCCCGATGTTGAACGGGGTGCGGCGCCGGTCCTGAATCAGGTCCCCCGGCGCTGCGACACCGATCAGGACAAAGGAGAGACGCTTGAATTCCGGGGATTCAGCGCGTGCGTTATGGAGGTAGCGGATGGCGGCAAAGAAATCGTCTGTGAAACTCAGATTGAGCGTGGTGTCGATCTCATCCACAAAAATCACAATACGGCCAGGAACATCTTTCAACAATACATCCTGGAAGAATTGCGTGAGCTGGTGTGTTGCGCCCAGGTCCGAGTGGGCGCGCCACCAGCTGACCACGTCTGCTTTTGGAATCAGCTTCTTCTGGATTTCATAGAGCAGGCCCAGGTACCAGCTTTCGGCGCTCAGTTGGATGCCGATTTTGGTGAGGTCGATGATGACGGAATGAATGCCTTCTTTGGCGAGCGCTTTCGAGGTGCGGTGCATCAGGCTGGATTTACCGACCTGACGCGAGGACAGGATGTGGGCGAAGGCGCCGTCGCGGCAGAGCTCGAGCAGCTCCGCATCCGCCTGGCGTGTCACGTACAGAGCATCTGCTTCCAGGATCGTGCCGCCGACGGTGTACAGGCTGTGCTTACGCATTCAGATGGTCCTTGAAGTAGTCAGCATAGAGCTGGCAGCGTGGCAAGACCGAACGACCCTCCTTGCGCACCAACCCCGCGCCCCGCAACCGGAAGTAAACATGGTCATCCTCGCATTCATGCTTGCGAATCACTTGTTTCAATCCGGCGATGAGCTCGTTCTTGCCTTGCAAGCGCCAGAGATGATGGCGGAGATGGTCGCCGAAAGGACCGCTCTCCTCTGCGGCATGACGAACCAGCTCGGCATACGTCATGCGGCCACTGGCGACGCAATAGAGCGTGCGGCGCACCAGAAACGGCTGGCCGCCCACAAGGTGCAACAACTGTTTCTCTTGCTTCGCTGAGAGAGGGGAGCGATGACGGCGATTCAGCTCAGCAACATCCTGGAGAGCAAAATCGGTCAATTCGATCACCTCGCCAACATTGAACGGGGAGAGGTTGAGATTCTCGATGAGCTGATACGGCTCGGTAGAGGTGACCAGGACCAGATCCAGCTTTCTCCAGCTCGATCCTTCCTGGCGGCTGTTGTGCCAACTGCGCAACATGCCGAAAAAGTCGGTGCGAAAATCGGTGTCGAAGATGCTTTCCACTTCGTCCATGCCCAAGACCAGGGGCTGTTTTACGCCTTGCAAGAGATGGTCCTCCACAAAGCTGGTGCAGCGCTGGATATTGCCGAGTGGAATCTGCCAATACTCATCGACTCTGTTCTCCAGTTGCAGTTTGTAAGTGAGCCATGCGCAGAACTGCTGAAAAAATCGGTCCGCCGAGCCCAATGCTGATTTGTCGAACTGCTGAAAATCGAGAAAGACGGTTCGTTTGCCCAGCGCTTGTGCGGCTTTGATCGTTCGCAGCAAAAGCGAGCTTTTCCCCATCTGTCTCGGTGCTTTAATAGTAATAGTGACCCCCTGTCGCTGGATAGTCTCGAGTGCCGCCAAATCTGACGGGCGTTCGATGTAGAAAGCCGAATGGGGGTCCATGGTCCCTTCCGGAGATTCGAGCTCGGGCAGCGGGGGAAGCAGCGCTTGCGCCTCTCCGGCCCGGATGACATTTGCCTTCTCGTTTGTGCTGATGGGGAGCTGCTCCCGGCCTTCGATGGCGGCCGTGAGCTCCTGGATCAGCCGCGGGGTCTCCTCTGGCCCATCCCACAACGCCCAGTTGATGGGGTCCAGATAGCGCCGGAGGTGGTAGGGGAAGGGTTCCCGAAAAGCCAGCCTGACCGGCAGAATCCGGGGTTTGCCGCCCTTCTGCCTCGCCAGCTCGTGTGCGGTTTGGATTTCAGCGCGCACCATTTCGCTCTGGATAGAATGCGCCGACAGGAGAATGACGAGATAATCCGTCTGCTGCAGCTCCCTCATGATCCGTTCCACCCACCGCGCGCCGACAATCATGTTGCGGTCGATGAACACCTGGTGATGCTGTCTCAGGGCCTCATAAATCTGCATGGCTACCGACTGGTCCGGCTCGACATTGCGCTTGTAACTCAGGAAAATGCGCCGTCGTGTGATCGGGCTCAGGCCTGGCGCCGACGCTGAGACCATGGGGACCAGATTCTCCAGCTCCGCCAGCAGGGCACCCGCCGTATGATATCGCTCGGCCCTGTCCTTACTGAGGGATTTTTCGATGACGCGCACCAGGCTATCCGGGAGATCCGTCCGCAGGTGCGTGAGCTTCTCCGCCTGCTCATGCCGGATGGCATACAAGACGGCCAACAGATTATCGCCCTTGAAAGGACGCTGTCCGGTGAGCATTTCGTACATCAAGACGCCAAGCGACCAGATGTCTGTGCGGCCATCCACTTTCAGACCATGCGCCTGCTCCGGGGACATGTAGTGCACCGTGCCAATGGCCGTATGTTCTTTGGTGATGTCTTTGGTGATCTCTTGCTGGTGCACAAGCTTAGCCAGGCCAAAGTCCAGTATTTTGACCACGCCATCCCTTGTGATCATGATGTTGGCGGGTTTAATGTCACGGTGGACTATCTTCTTGCTGTGCGCGATTGCCAGACCACGCGCGGCCTGGGCAGCAATGTCGACGGCCTCGTTCACGGGCAGTTTGCCGCGCGCTACTTTTTTTTGCACCGTCTCGCCGTCATAGTAGGCCATGGCGATAAAGAGGCCGCCAGGCTTGTTTTCATCTATTTCGTAGACCGTGCAAATATTTTGGTGGTCAAGCCGGGAGACCGCCTGGGCCTCGCGCATGAAACGCGCTTTCGCCTCTTTATCCAGCGTCAGCTCTGGGCGCAGGAACTTGAGCGCAACGGCCCGCCTCAGCTTGATATCCTCAGCCTTGTAGACGGTCCCCATTCCGCCATGGTCGAGCTCCTGCAAAATCTTGTAGTGTGAAACTGTCTTGCCAAGCATTTTAGAATCGTTGCCTTAGTGCTGTTTTTCAGTATTTTTCAGGTGTCAGGTGTTTAGACTGTAGGCGGTTAGGCGGTTAGGGTTTTGGCCAATGCGCCAATCAACGCGCCTAAGACTTTTTGGTGCCGAATAGATGTTCACTGCCAATTTGTCGGCTAACTCAAAAGCTCGAAGTTTCGTATGCTCTCTCAACGATTTTTCCTACAGCCTAAACGTCTACAGCCTATCTACCTGAATAGTCATCCCTTTGCCCCCTCGCGCGGCTTTCTCCCGCCTTCCCTGATGTTGACCACCTTGCTCAACATATCGAACCAGAAAGGAGCGCCAAGAGAAATGGCGAGCGCCGTCAGGAGCCAGCCTGTGATCTTGGTGAAAAGCCAGGCCCAGTCTTTTCCTTTTGAGAGCTGCAAGTCGCCAAATCTCTTCGACTCATCCTTCCAGCTCATGCCGAGCAGCTTTCCCGTCATCGCAATCTCGCTCTTCACCAGGGAGTCAGCTTGCAGGAATAACGCCTCGATATCCTCCCGATGCTGCGCCCGGGTGGACTCATCCATCTGATATTTCTCTGCCAGCTCGACGACGGCTTTTCTTGCCCGCGGATTGGTCGAGAGCGTTTGCACGATGTTGAAGGTATCCGCATTGAAGGTCACACTCAGAACGAGCCCGATAACCAGTGAGATGACCCGCACTTTACTTTTGTACCACTCGGTGGCGTGACTCATCATATCATCGTACCAGTTCTCCAGGTTCAGCCGCAGGTGCTCCAGGTTGTCGGCGGCGTCTCGTACAAAGCCTTTGAGAAGTCTGTTCGTGTCGCTGTCCGCCGGAAAGATGTCGTCGATTTTTCCCTCCAACTGGGCGGGAGTGATGTTGTTGGCGTGGCCGTCGACCAGGGTCTCGAGCAAAACTTTTGAAAACGTCTGGTTTGACAAGAAAGCCGGAGGGGAGGCCAGCCCCAGTTTGTTGAGGACGGGCCGAATGCTCGATTTCTTGATGAGCGGGTGCGCGTAAAATTTGCTGCAGAAATCAATCTCGTTGCCCGCCTCATCAAACATTATGCTGATCACTTTGCGAAGATTCTTGCCGCGCAGGGCGAGGAAGTTCGCAATCAGCTCGTTGATCGTGGTGGCAAGCAAGCTCAACAACAAGTAAACGAAGATGAGACCGAGAACAACTTCGAGAACTCCGGAACCGAACATGAGTCTTTCTCCAGGGTTTGACGATGGGTGATGACTCTGACTAATAATTAACATTTTGCAAAAAGTCAAGAGAAAACATTCGGTCGGAAAACGGCAAACGTGTCCGGGGCTGTCCAGGTGGAGAACCACCACCGATGATGTAGCCATGCCCCCTTGTGGGGCAGATATCGAATATCAATAAGAATCACCATGCGGGGAGATAACAAGCCACCCACAAGGAGTGGCGGCTACCAGTGGCGAAGTAACCCCCATTGGGGAGTGCGGTGACAGCACAGCCTCCGACCGTGTTTTTGGGGTTGTGGTAGAGAGGGAGCGTTACCTGCGGTTTGGCGGCGCGGGTTATTTATCGATCGTCCTCGCTGTTCCAGCCTGAAGCTCCTGTGTCAACACCTCCCGTACCTTCTTGCCGAGGGTCTCTTTGGTAAACGGTTTTTGCAGGACGACGTAAGATTCTTGCTCAGCGCTGCTCAGACCCGGTATCGCGGAATGAACGTCATAGCCTGTCACAAAGATAACAGGCAAATCTGGAGACATCAGGTTTAACGCCTTGTAGGTGTCGATGCCACTCATTTCAGGCATGACAACATCGATGATCACCAGATCGATGGTGTTGCTTTGTTGCTGGAATACGGACAATCCTTCTTTGCCGCTGCGCGCTGTGAGAACTCTGTACCCCAGGCCGCTCAGGATTCTGCCGGTCACTTTGAGAACGGCGTCTTCATCCTCGACCACCAGAATGGTTTCCCATCCGCCGGGAATGGTTTCTTTTGTTCGTGTGTTCACTCTCTCTGAGGCTGGCAGGGTCACGGCTGGCAAAAAGATGTGGAAGGTCGCGCCCTTCTGCCGTTGGCTCTCGATTTGGATGACACCGTGGTGCCGTTTGACGATGCCGTAGGCCACAGCCAGGCCGAGCCCGGTGCCCTGACCCACTCCCCTTGTCGTATAGAAGGGTTCAAAGACGTGCGCCCTGGTTTCTTCGTCCATGCCAACTCCTGTGTCAGAAACCGACATCTGCACGAAATTCTTTGCCGCATGAGAATCAGCGTGGCCTTCTTGCGCGGCTGTCTCATACAGCCATCTCTCGTCTGCCACAAAGTTCCGGGTGGCGATGGTCAGCCGGCCTCCTTTTGGCATCGCATCGCGGGCATTGACCGTGAGATTCATCAACACCTGCTGGATCTGAGCGGGGTCGGCCATGACAGGACTCAGGTCGGCATCGAGGTGGGTCTCAATGTGAATATGCTCGCCGATGACCCGCTTCAAAAGTCTTGTTTGGTCCAGGATCAATCGATTGAGCTGAACCAGTTTTGGCTCGATCGCATGCTTCTTGCTGAAGGTCAACAGTTGGGTGGTCAGTTCGCGCGCCTGGATGGCAGCGGTTTCGATTTGCAGCAATTCTTCATGACCCCGCTCGCCGGGCTTGATATCCCGCAGACCGAACTCGGCATTTCCGAGCACGACCATCAGAAGATTGTTGAAATCGTGTGCCACGCCCCCTGCCAGCCTGCCGATGGCTTCCATTTTCTGCGACTGCAGTAACTGCTGCTCCAGTCGCTTGCGTTCGGTGATGTCCATCATAAAGCCGACAAGCTCGCGTGAGCTGTTTTCAGCCGTCATCACGGTCACGACATCACGAATCCATACCACCTCGCCAGTGGAGGCAATAGCGCGGTATTCAAAGTCGTGGTCCTCCACGCCGTCAGCGGCATTCAGACAGGACTGGTACGCACCTTCGCGATCGTCAGGGTGAATCCGCTCTTTCCAGACATTGAGGTCGATCCAGCTCTCTGCCGGATAGCCCAGGACCTGCTCGACTTGCTTTCCCATGTAGGTAAATCGTCCTGTCGCCTGATTGAGCTTCCACGGAATGGCATTGGTGGATTCCACTAAGGTGCGGTACTTTTTCTCGCTTTCCTTCAGCGCCTGTTCCGCCTCCTTGCGCTCAGTGATGTCGAGCACAACACCTTCATAATAATCAGGACTTCCCTCTCCTGAGCCTATCCGTAACATGTAATCTTCCACCCACAACTGGGTGCCGTCTTTCTTCTTCAGTCTGTAGACAAAGACCCCTTTGTGGTGCTGGCGGAATTCTTTGATGACCGCCTCCCTTTCCGCGGGACTGAAATAAACATCTCTCGGGATACTGACACACAGAAGTTCCTTCCGGCTTGCGTATCCGAGCATGTTGACCAAAGTAGAGTTGACTGTCAGGAACTTGCCCTCGCCGGTTGACTGGTAGATCCCGACCGGCACGCGTTCCACGATCTGCCGGTACTTGGCTTCACTCGCACGCAATGCCTCCTCTGCTTGCACGCGCTCGGTGACATCGGCAGTGACGACCATCACTTCTGTAACTTTGCCACCGTGCAGGATCGGTGCCACACGGCTCTCACACCAGGCGTGGGTGCCGTCCTTCTTCACAACCGGGGTCACATACTTTTGGGGTTGGCCAGATTCAAAGACAGAGTCGAGGATGTCTTTTAGTTTGCTTTGTTCGCTCGGTGTCAGGAAAGTGTATGCGCTGGTTCCGACAACTTCATCGAGGTTGCCATCCGAGCAGGTGCGATTGAGGAAAAGGATCTTGCCGCTGCGGTCCAGAGTGACGATGCGTTCCGGGGCATGCTGCAACAAAGAGCGCCATTTCTTCTCTTCTTGCGGGCCTTTACTCACTCTCTCCTCGAGCTCAGCTACCTGCTGGCGCAAACCCTGCAACTCTTCAATGAGCTGCTCTCTGGTCTTTCTTTCGTCCATCATAACACCTCCTCGCAGGGCCGCGAGTTGAGTGGGAACAGTAAACTCCTTCGGAGCGAGCACTTTCTTGAGCCAAAAGGTCGGAAAACATTACGAAATTACGAAAAAAAACGTGTCTTAACAACATAAAAGAAGAATGACGGCCAATTCTTGCATGAATTTTTCTTAACATATCCCGGTTTTGTTATGAAGAGCACCGCACTGTTAGCCACGAATGCTCACGAATGAACACGAATAGCTAAAAGAAAGAATTCGTGAGAATTCGTATTCATTCATGGCATCAATTTCGTGGCATCAATTCTTGTTCACTGTTAGCCACGAATGGTCACGAATGAACACGAATAACTAAAAGAAAGAATTCGTGAGAATTCGTGTTCATTCATGGCCTTACAAACGTCCGGCGATGAAATAAAATCTGTCAGCGAATTGTATATGCTAATACTTTCTCACCTATAGTGTTAGCCACGAATGAACAGGAATAGCTAAGATAAAAGAATTGGTGGCCTTAACCTTTACTCACAAACAACTGGAGGGACAGACGTTATGAGAAGAAGCCTCTTGCATGGTGTCATTTGGGCGGCGGTTTTCGTGTGGTGCGCACTGCATCCGAAGGGAAGAGAACTACTTGCGCAAGATTTCACGTTTGTTGCGCAACAAACTATTGGCGTTGGCACCGCCGACGTTCAAATCGAAGTCTTGGACCCGGCCGAAACCACAGGCGACACCTACCGGGTGACGTTTGCGGTGCAAAACGACGCGGTTTCTTATGCCATCGAAAATCTCACCACACAAACTTCGGTTGTCGACGCTCTACCCATCGATGAGCCATCGCCTGTCTTCGATGGCGTTCGTGTTTCAATCGACATCCCCCCACCCCAGATTCGCAGTATCCTGGAAGTCATGTACGGAAACACGATCGTGGATCCGCCGGTGCACGTCTTCCGGCCGGGAGACCGTGAGGCAGCAGGCGGAAACAATTCGACCGATGAATACACCTTTGTCGGCGGAGGGGGCGCGGGCGGCCTCGACCGCATTGCTCGCAGCGAAGGCAACACCAACTTTAATGACTATGAACTTCGTTCTGATGGCAACCCGGAGGGTAGAAACAAGTTCATCTATGCGTTCCGGGGTGCGGGCACCATCAATGTGCCTTTTTCGCTGTGGAACATCGGACGGGCGACGCCGGACGACCCTTCAGATGACCATCAAGTGATCGCCATCGGCTTTGACGATAGCGGCAACTCCGCAGCCTACGACGGCGGCGCTCCGCCCGCTGACGGCGGTGCGGGCACCATGTTCGACCGCATCTACGCCTATGAGCTCGCTGAGCGTTCCGGCGCTGACATCAACGGCGACGGGCAGGTGGATTATGACGACGTCTTGCAGGATATTGCCAACAATGGTGGCGATATCAGCCAGCAATTCTTCGGCAGGCCTTACGTTGGACCAGAGGTCTTCGCCCGCTTCTCGATGGTCAGTCTCGCTGGCGACGTCGAGTTTATCCCACCCGCCGGCACCACTATTCGTATTGTCAGCTCCAAGCCGATTTCGCAGGAGGATGTCTATGAGTTTGCCACGCCGGAATTCGGCTTGTTCTCGCCAGTCGCCACCATGAGTTTTGGCAATGTGCGATTGGGTGAAAGCTTCACCCTGCCGTTGGTGCTGGTCAATGCCAGTGGCGGTGTTATCACCATCAGCAACATTGCTGCTGATTCGCCCGATTTTTCGGTGGCAACCACGAGCCTTGCACTCGCAGACGGCGACACGGAGCAAGTGGAGCTGACGTTCACGCCTGCATTCGTCGGGTTGGTGGAAGGGACGCTCACCATCTCCAGCGACGACGCCTTCTTTCCAGAATTCCGCCTGGCCGTTACAGGCGAAGGCCTGCCGATGACCGAGGGGATCATCAATGTCGTCGGCCACATCGCCATTCCACCAGAAGGGAGCGTCTCGGACATCTGGGGCTACTTTGATGCAGCCGCAGGGCGGGAGTATGCCCTGGTCGGTGGGCTGGGAGATGTGGGGTTTACGATGGTCGAGGTCACAGAGCCGGCCAGACCGCGGATCGTCTCCCAGGTTACCGGTGTGCCCGGATTCGATGTCAAGGCCTGGGGCCACTTTGTTTACACTGTGACCGGCGGCCCTGGACCGAGCCAGGGGAAGGTGGTCGACGTCCTCGACCCGGCCAATCCGGTTATCGTCGGCTCCTTCGACTCGTCTCACAACATCTACATCACCGATGATGGCTTCATGATTCTCTCCATTCCAGGCATCCGCGTGTTTGATTTGAAACCCGATCCGACTCGCCCGCAATTGCTGTGGACCGGAGGTGTGGAGGGACACGATGTATCGGTGATCGACGCCATTCTGTACGATTTTCACGGCCGGACGGGGACATTTATTTACGACTTCGCCGATCCGAGCAACCCAACGCTGCTCAGCGCCATCAACGACCCGGCCATCAGCTACAACCACTCGGGCTGGACCACTGAGGACCGCAACTATCTCTTCATTTGTGATGAGCTGTCACGAGCGCCCGGCCCCGACATTGTCATTTACGACATCCAGGACAAAACCAATCCTGTCAGAGTGGGCGGCATTGGCGACAACAGCGCAACAGTACACAATCTGTTTGTCCTCGGAGACCGGCTGGTGGCCTCCTACTACACCGCCGGCTTCAAAGTGTTGGATGTCTCCGACCCGCTCAACGTCACGGTTCTCGACCAATTCGATACCTCACCGTTGGCGGGGGAAAACTTTGGCGGCGCCTGGGGCGTCTACCCCTTTGCGCCTTCCGGGAAAATCTACATCAGCGATACCCAGACCGGCCTGCACATTTTTGAGCTGCGCGATAAGCCAACCTCGGTATCAAACAGCGGGGGGTCGCTGCCACACGCTTTTGCCTTGCACTACAACTATCCCAATCCGTTCAACCCGGAGACCGTCATTCAGTATGAAATTCCACAGCAGGCTGAGGTGAAGCTCGAGGTTTACAATACGATTGGGCAGAGAATTCGCACGCTGGTCGACGCCGAAACAGCGCCGGGCACCTACCAGGTCATGTGGGACGGCAGGGATGATGGCGGGATTCGCGTGGCGTCAGGACTCTACTTCTACCGGCTGAAGACGGACGCATTTGTCAACACCAAACGCATGTTGTTGTTGAAGTAGGGGCCGTCCAAATCGTCCGCAAGAGATGTCATGTTGAGACGCCTCGAATCATTCCGCATCGATGATTTTCACCTCACAGGAAACCTGCCGCTCGAGTGCGTTGACGACCGAGCCAAAAATGAGGCGGGAGAGGTTGGAGCGTTTGCGGCGATTGATGACGATCAGATCGGGGTCCTCCAGTTGTGTCACGCGCAGGATTTCATCGAGAACCGAGCCGCTGCGGACGATCGAGCGCACGCGCACGTCTTGCTGCCGGGCGCACTGCTCGATCTCGCTGATGCGCATTTCCGACTGCAGCCTGTACTCTTTGAGCAACGACAGATAGAGCTGCTCGGATGGTTTGCCTCCTATCCAGCCTTCGTCGGTCAACTTGTCGACGATTCGGTTGGCAAAATCGATGTCCAGGACAAAGAAGACCACCAGCTCCGCATGGTTCTTCTTGGCCAGCTTGATCGCCTCGTCAACGGACTTCGGGCTGTTGCGCAAAAACGAAAGAATCAACAGGATCTTTTTCATATTTCCTCAAAACTTGAATCCAATCATCGGCCAATAAAGCCAAATTGAAGATGCAAAGACAATAAACGCAAAGAGTTTCAGGATCATTCCGCCGACGATGGTATCCCGCATGCCGACAAATCCTGACGAGTAAGCGATGGCCGTTGCCGGGGTGCCCATGGGGAGCTGGAAGGCCAGTCCCGAGGGGATGGTGAGCGCCATCGTGATGATTCTGGGGTCGAGATTGAAGTCTGCTGCCAGCCCCAACGCCAGCGGCATCATGAGCGCCACCACAGCGGTGTTGCTGATCGCTTCGGTCAAAAAGAGTGAAATCAGCGCCACAGCCAGGACCAGGCCCCAGGCAGAGGTCACGAGGCTCCCCAGAGATTTTGCCGCCAGCCAGTGGGCTGCCCCAGTCATTTCCATGGTAAATCCCAGACAAATGGCGCCGCCATACATCAGAAAGATGCCCCAGTTGACGTCCTCTTCCACCTCTTTCCAATCCAGCAGGTTGAACAAGAATGCCACCACCACCGCGGCAATGGCGATGTTGGCCAGGCCCAGCACCTTGCCAAAGGCGATCCAGGTGAAGATGGTCAGCAGCATCAAGCCGCCGATAGCCAGCTCGCGCCGCGTGATGCGTCCCATCTTGAGCTCTTTCCGTTTCAGGGCCGTTTTGGCTTTGCTGATGTCTCGAACCTCCGATGGAAAGAGTTTGAGCAACGAAAAATACGCCACCACCAGCATGAGCACCACCGTTGGCAGGGTCGCCAGGCTCCAGGACAAAAAGTCGATGGTGGTGCCGCTGGTCTGTTGCAAAATACCCACGGCCAGCGGCGCCCGCGCGCCGCCCAGAAACGTGGTGATGCCGCCGATAATGCAGCCCCAGGTCATGGCCAGGAAAAGCGCTTTGCCGTAGTTGCTCTTGCGCGGTACGAGCTTGAGCGCATCGACGACTTCCAACACGATGGGAAACATCATCGCGGCCACGGCGTGCTCCGACATCCAGAACGACAAGAACGCCGACAAGCACAGGAAACTCGAGATCAACCCCCTCGGGCGATCCCCCAGGTGCCGCAGGGTCAAAAGCGCCAGCCGCGTACTCAGCCCGGACCGCATGATGCCGGAAGCCAGGATGAACGCACCCAGAATGAAGAAGATCGCCTCGTTGCCAAACAGGGCATAGGATTGGCTCGTGGTCAGCACGCCCGTGAGCGGGAACAAGATGATGACCAGCAGACTCGTGATCATCAAAGGCAGGGCATGCGAGACCCACAGCATGATGGCAACGACAAAAATGGCGATGGAGAGGTGCGCCTGATTGGAGAGCCCTTCCGGAGTGGGCAGCATGACGATAAGCGTAAAGAAGAGCAAGGACAGGCCGATAACCGCGGGCCTGAATCCTCTCTTGAGCGCATTTCTGAGGGCCATCCTGTCCCCGTATGCTTTCGAGTCTGCTTTCATGCTTCCGATGCTGCGCTTACGACCATTCGATAAAAAGGGTCCTTTTCGCTGGCTGGCAGGTGGGGCAAAAGAAGGTATCAACCCCCAAAACGCCTTCGCGCCGGATGGTGGTGGTGCATCGAGGACAGGGCTGGCCCTTGCGGTTGCGCACCTTCACATGGTCGCGCACCTTGACCTCGATGGGCTGCCCGGCCTTCTTGACCTCGGCAATGCCCCACTGCATGACGGTGGCGATGCTGCTGTACAGTCGCTCCACCTCACCGGCGTCAAGCTGGTGGCAGAAAGTCTTGGGATGCACCCCGGCGTCGAACAAAATCTCGTCGGCGTACGCGTTGCCGATAGCGCTCAACAAGGTTTGGTCCATGAGAAAAACGCGCACCTGTTTACGTTGGCTTTTGATGAGCTTCTGCAAGCGCTCGAGGGTGAAATCGGGGCTGAGAATGTTCACCCCTTGCTCGAGATAACGCGGAATCTTTCCGTACTGGCCGGCGGGAATAAGGTAGACCTTGCCCATTTTTTTGTCGTCCAAATAGTGCAAACACGATCCGTCCTGCAGAACAAAGGTCACACACAAGCCGCGGCCGGTTTTCTCTTCCGGCGTCGCATGTTTCAGCCTGCCGGCCAACATGGGATGCAGCACGAGCTCGAGCCCGGCATCGAGTTGAAATCTCAGGAATGGACCATGCCGGCAGACCTGGTCAAACTGCACCCCGAGCAGGCTGGCTTCGAACCCGCCGGTCGTCAAAACCCTGAGAACGATGGGCTCTCTGATGTCGACCTGGACGATGGTCTTGCCGGGGAGAAGGTGGTTGAGACGTTCCTCAATATAGACCAGGTCTGGTAATTCAGGCATATGCGCTAAGCCAAATTCAAAATTCGCTCCAGATTGCCGCCAAAGATCAGCGCCTGCTCGCGCCACGAAAGGTTGGACTCCGTCAGAACGCCGTGCTGCGTCTCGAAGATTTCCCTGCGCCAGCCACGCGGGAAAAACGACGAGTCCGTGCCGAACAGCAGCCGTTCCGGCCCGGCAACTTCGAGCGTCTGCTCGAACACCTGCTTCAACGTCAAAGGGGGCGTGATCCAACTGTTCGAGCTCGAGGTGTCGAAATAGACGTTGTTGCACTGCGCTGCAACCGAGAGCGCCTCTTCGAAGCAGCCGCAACCGAAGTGGGGAACAATAAAATTCAGCTCCGGGAAATCGAGCGCCGCTTGCCGGAGGTCGAGTGGGTTGGAGTACTTCAAATCGATATTGTCTGGCAGTCCCAGTTTTTGAAAAATCGGAATGCTCAGCTGGCCAAAGTGGATGAATACCGGCACAAGGGCAGAGACCGCTTCCTCATAAATCGTATAGGCGACTTGATCGCTGGCGCGAAAGTGGTGCAGGGCTGGAAAGAGCAGCACCCCTTTCATCTCCAGCACGTTGAGCGCGTACAGCGTTTGATTGCGCGCGTCCGGCAAAGTCGGGTCGATCATCACGTAGCCGAGGAGCCGGTCCGGATAGGTATTGGTGGCGGCCGCGAGGGACTCGGCATCGTTCAACTTGCTGGCGAACAGCACCTGCTTCGCCAGCCCATGCTTTTCTTGCTCCGTTACCCACCGCTTGCCCAGCTCGGCTGGATCTCTGGGCGGCGCCTCCCACCCCAGCTCGCGCGCCAGCGCCTCCACGGTTTCGAATTTGTTCTTTGCGAGCTGGTAGAACTGCCCTAACCAGTTGTAGGAAAAGAAGTGAGTGTGGGCGTCTATGATTGGAAACGTTTTTGGCATTAGGTGATGGCCGGTTTGTGCTGTTCCTTTTAGCGCCCGCAAGATAGCCAGCACATAGAAGAAAATCAAGCAGGAATTCGCTTTTGCCAGAAAAGCCCGGCGGTGGCATTCGGTGAAAATAAGTTTTTACACCACCGAAAGTCCCCGGCACTTTCAAAGTGCCGGGGACTTAACCTGGATTATTCACAAGAGATTAGCAAATATTCACATAATCGCTTGAT
>JBHHXT010000058.1:0-24755 GCA_046757165.1 bacterium
ATGTTAATCAATTTAAGTGCGTTGAATGGCAGCGCAGGTTATGCTTTCGTTATATGCCTAAAGCAGATTATGGAGCCCAAATACTCATGAATAAGCATCGTGTGACGAGTATTATTCGAGTAAGCCATAAAAAAAATCAATATGAAACATAAATAGCAGACTTGTCAATTCTCGAATTCAGCGGACCGACCGTTTTTAATTTGAAAGCGGCCAAATTGCTACCTGCCAGAATGCATTCTGGTGGTTGATGACCGTCCAACCAGGCGGTGAGAAAGCCAGCCCAAAAGGCATCTCCCGCTCCGGTCGCATCGGATACCAAAACCTCTCTACCTGGAACATGCTCTTGATTAGCGCCGTGGTTCCAGGAGACCAAGCTGCCTTTTGCACCCTTGGTTAAACAAACCAATTCGGCTCCCCAATTGTGGAAGCGCGAAATGGCTTCTTCAGCGGTTAATGTGCTGTCATCAAATAGCCTGGAAATATCGTCCAGACTGATTTTCGTTAAAGCGCCATGACTACAATATTTGGCAACAATTCTCTGCGCTTCCTCTCGATTATCCCAAATTGATGGAGCGTAATTGACATCGATACTCAGGTGACATCCAAGCTCTGACGCTCGACCGGCACCACCGAGGATACTGCTTTGGGCTGGCTCACGACTCAAGGCAAAACACGTCGTATGATAAATGCTGCTACGCTGGATTACGTTGCCGCTAATATGCTCCGGCTTTATCATGACATCAGCAACTCTGTAGGCAATGAAATCCGGCGTTCCCTGTGTTTTCGTGAGAATGACCATAGAGGTTGGGGCAATCGGGTCAGTTATAATATAATCTGTAATGACACCGGCTTCCTTCAACTGCTTCTTCAGGAAGTGACCCAGACCTTCGTTGCCTACACAAGCGATTAAAGCAGTTCGATTTCCCAGGCAGGCTAAATTAGCTGCAAGATTGGCCGGACTTCCCCCCCGATAGCGATGAAAATCGCGCGCTTTCTCTAAGTTGTCACACGCCTCATGACTTATGAAGTCGCAAAGGAATTCACCGACGGCTAACACATCGATTTCTCTACTTCGGCGAGATTTTGACGGTGCGATAAAGGTCAGTTTTAGGGAAGATGTTTTTTCAGCCATTCTTCATCTATATCATTATTTTCAGGATTCTTAAAATAATTTGGAATAGGATATGTTCGTTGACTCGCAACCTCTCCCGCTAAGATTGCGTGAATTTCAACAAGATAACTTTCTGCGGCTTTTTCCCAGGTGTGTTTTTCATTGACTCGATGTATTCCGGCTTGCTGCATCAGTCGCCACTCCCGTAAGTCGAGGGTCAATCTCGTTAGGCCGTTACCAATGTCAGCCGGATCATTTGGATCAACAAGGATTCCATACTCGGTCTTTTCATCTTGCAAACTTTCGCTCGGTCCACCGTTCTTAGTCACTACTGCTGGCAATCCACAGGCCATCGCCTCTAATGGCGCCAATCCAAAGGGCTCGTAAACCGAAGTAAGCGCAAAAATACCTCGCCGATTTTTTGCAAAATAACGATATGCGGCAGCTAACTCCTTTTGGTTTTTCAGATCAAAGGCTGTTACGCAAGGCCAAAGATTGGCTTTTTCCAGGATTTCAACAATTTGGTTAAGGATAGAAAGCTTCTCACCAGAGTAAAACGAGTTTCTTTGGCGTAATGGATCCGGATGGTCATTTACAACCAGGGCTAAATTCGCAGAATCCCGTAATCGTTGATTTACTTGCCAAGCACGTAACAGTGCCACATGATTCTTTTTTCGATCAAGGCGACTGGAACAAATCACCACGGGAAGATGGCATCGACTTTCCGGAATATCGCGTTTCAACATTGCTTCGACTTTTTCAGCGATTCGCTCCTCGAATTCATCTTTCTGGTCAATCCCGAATAATCGTAAGTTCACACCCGGTGGAATGACGGCAAACTTTTGGTCGTCTTGAGGATCGACCGCTCCCGCGTAAATCTGGTGCTTGTATTGTTCAAATCGCTCCTGACGAGTGCTGGTGATGATGCGGCTGGCCCTGGCCATGCTTAAACGCTCAGCGGCGATGCGTTTATCGAAATGGAACCGTTGCAACAACTGTGAGAGGCTTTCTCTACTTTTTAGAAACTGGTCCATTTTTTGTGCGCCTAAGCTGTGTGCCGTGAAAGTAAAAAGGGTGCCTAAACGCTCTTGTAGCAAAGCAGCCGCAAGTCCGCCGTCACCATAATGGCTGGTAGCAGCGACAGGAAACTGACCTTCGTTTTGATAAAATCGAATAATATTCTCAACCCACTCGCGTATCCAGGGCCACAATTCTTCTTTGGGTAATAAATGATCAGGGCCACATGGCAATCTAATAATTCTTATGTTATGATGCCCGGGATAATTATCAAATGTCGCTGCAAATTCTGGCCAATTTGGGTCGATAATTTGTCTGGTAAGAATATCTACTTTACAATTTAATTCGCCCAGTGCCAGGCTCAATTCTTTTACATAAACGAGTTGACCGCCAAAATCCGGATGCTCGGTCCAGCCTCGATCAGTTGGATCGAAATTTCCTTGCGGATTTAAAAATGCGATTCGCATATTTTTTACCAGAACATTATTACCAGAATTGCTGTTAGAACTATCAACGCAACGGATAAGATACGGTAATTTTTGTACCAGACAACATCCTTTAACAGCCGTGACTCAGCGTCATAAAATCGCTTCGCCCAGGTGAGTTCGTTGGTTTTTTCGTCAGGAGGCGGCGGAGTCATGAGGCTGACCATTACGATGACCGGAATCGCTACCAGAAATAGGATCAGCGCAACGTAAAGAAAGTGCATATTCATAATTAACAGAATTTCATTGGCAATGAAAAGAAGCGCGCCGGATAAAAATCCCACCACCAATGTAGCAAAAGCTCCCTGCGCATTTGCCCGTTTCCAGAAGATGCCAACCAGAAAAAGTGCGGCAACCGGAGGCACCGTATAGGAAAGTACTCTCTGCAAGTACTTAAAGAGCGACCCGAAATTCTCGATGAAAGGCGCCCATACCGCGGCTAGAATCATGAAAAAGGCGGTTGCGGCGCGGCCAACCCACATGAGTTTTTCACTACTCAAGTCCGGCCGCCTTTTATGCACAAAGTCCATCGTAACCAGCGTAGAGGCAGAATTTAGCGTGGAGTCAATTTGAGACATCAGGGCAGCAACAAATCCAGCCAAAGCAAGGCCTACGACACCTACCGGCAAGAGGTCAAAGAGTAGGGTCGGATAGACGAGGTCGGCTTTCGGCAACTCCGGGTAGAGCACTCTTGCCATCGTGCCGGGAAGAACCATAATAAACAGTGGCGGCAGTTTCAGAAACCCTGCGAAAATTGCCCCCCAGCGGCCGTGGTTCTCGTCTTTGGCGCTTAAGACACGCTGCACCATAAACTGGTTCGTGCACCAAAAATAGAACCCCAACAAAGGAACACCGGTGAGTAAACCGAGCCACGGCACACCCGGATCATCCAACGGACGGACGAGACTGAGCATCTCGGGAGGAGTGATGTCAGTTACGACGCCCCAGCTTCCGATCTTCACAAAAGCACAAATCGTAATAATAATCGAAGCGATCAAAAGTAAGATGGCTTGAATCATATCAGTATAAATCACGGCTGCCAGGCCGCCTGCGATGGTGTACAAACCCGCCAGCAGGGCCAGCACGCCAATCGTCTGCCATAAGGGGATTCCCGGAAATATCAATTTGATCAACAAACCACCGGCATATAGACTTCCGGCGGTATCGACGACAATGTTTAGAAAAAGCGTTAGCACCGAAAAATACGTGCGGGCGCGCCCATCGAATCGCTTTTCCAGAAATTGCGGCATGGTGTAAACTCGGGAGCGCAAGTAAAAAGGTAAAATAAAGATGGCAAAGAAAACCAGGATGACGCTGGCCATCCATTCATAATTGTAGACTGAAATACCTGTGCTGTACGCATCCCCGGCCAATCCAACCAGCGTAGTACTGGATATGTTGGAAGCAAACAAAGAGAAACCTATTAGTGGCCACGTCATAGAACGGGCCGCCAGAAAATAGTCTTCTGCCGTTTCGTGTTTTTTTGCAAATCGAAATCCTAAATAAACAACAAACGCCGCATACAATGCAACCAAAGTTAAATCAATGGGATGCAAACTGAATTCTGGCATATGATCATTCCGAATTATGAATAAGAGCTATTGCAAATTAAGAGGCCACGCACTACAACAGTGCGTGGCCTAGAAACTTACTACCAGAAAATTCACTAATTAAGGCTGTAACCCACCGTAAGGGCTATAGAGCGACCCGCTATCGGCCTTACCCGCACAAAGTTAACCTGATTGTCTACGATGCTGCCTTCCTCAGATTCGGTAATTCCCAGTGTATCCAGCAGGTTATTTCCACTAACCGATGCAGCCAATTTGCTCGTTATCTGATACCTTAGAAATCCATTGACAATCACATAGCCCGGCATAATGAGCTCGTTGCTGTCTTGCGCGTATGCCTTGGTCTGGCCGATGAGACTTAACCCGACTGAATGCTGACCTATAGAATATGTTGGGATAAGATTGAACATAACAGCAGGTTGCCGCCGCGGCGTATTGCCGTCATTCGCTCCGGATGTGATCTCAGCCTTCGTGAGGGTCATTCCACCACGTAGATCCAGTGCGCCGAGACTCAATGCGCCTTCTACTTCAACGCCGAATGCATCATAATCATTCTCAATGATCTTTTGGGTAGTCGCCTCAAATCCCCCTTCTTCGGTTGTGCTTGCCAGAAATCCCGTGACAAATAGACCACCCTTACTGAACAAGTGTTTGTACCCAAATTCCGCTTGACGGATTATATCTTTTGCATTCAGAGTCGTTCCACCTGTATAAGGCAATCCGAGAAACAACAGGCGATCGGCTTTTGCTGAACCGCCCCGGCTGTAACGAACAAAAACTGCTTGATTTTCATTGAGCTGGTAGTTGCCGCCGACTGAAAAAGACGCATAGTCGTAGGTATAATCAACCGGCGTGGTATTGGCGTTATCTATAGCTGAAACACTTTCTTCGTTCGGTGAAATGACGCCATCGTTATTCACATCGAAGGTTCTCTGTACGGGGCCGGCGAATTGTCCTGTAACACGTCCATTATCAATACGAACACTGGCGTCCACGTTCAATGCTTCGCTGACTTCTAGATCTGCACTGAAGTAAGGCGCGGTGGTCAAATAATCTGTATCATAATTCCGCTGACAGCAATTGCCCCAGAAAGGCACGCCATATGCATAAAGTCCGTTTTGACTTAACTTTGTGCCATCGGCAGCAAAAACATCCACCAGCCTCGCATTCTCACCATCCACATCTGTCAGGTAAGAATTCCAGAGCCAGGACATGGAAATGGATTGGTTCGACAAATAGAAACCGGCACCCAGATTTGCTTTTCCGAACTGCTTCGATACTTTGAAATCATTCACCAGGAAATTGAAATCGTTCAACTCGGTATCAAACAGGTGAATTCTGAGAGCGAGTCCATTCCCCGCATTTCCATTTCCAAAGGGAGTGCCATCTGCATATTGAAGGAATGCTCCCGGGCCCCCGATGGATTCAGCCAATTCCTGAGCGGTGCCAATCTGGGCCGGAAAAGGCGCAACGAAGCGGCCAGAATTAAGTGCCAATCTCCCACGATTCTCAAGCCGCCAGCCGTTATCAAGGTCGCGTGCGAATTCAAGTCCAACTGCCGTGGAGAGAGCATGCATTCCGTCAGCGACATCACTACGCCGGAGCGCACCGTCAACTCCGAGACCCAGATTTTGCAGCAAAAACGGGGTGTGCATTGTGCCTGAAGTAGCGTCATATCCAGCAATAGAACCCCAGTTCGGGGAATCGTTTGTTCCCTCTACTCTTAACGGCATGGGCATGTAGGCAGCGGCACGATCATTCAGGTACTTGAAGTAAATCCGGCCATATCCGCCATCAAATAGTCTGGTGAGGTTCATTTTCACCTGACCGCCGGAGTTTGCAGTGTAGCCGGTTGTTCTTGGTCCGTCTCCCTGTCGCACGAAACCACCGACGTGGAAGCTCATATCATGGCCTAATGGAGACCCATACTCAAAGTCAACGCGGGAGTGCTTATAATCCAGACCGGTGCTTGTGCTGACGTATCCACCTGCAGCTGCACCGGTTTTGCTGATAAAGTTGATGATGCCGGCAGGTGAATTGCTTGCCAGAGTAGAAGCGGAACCACCACGGATGGCTTCAATGCGACCGACATTGTAGTCCGCTCTTAAGAAAATATCCACTGTAGCAAAAGCAATATCGCCAAACTGAAAGATGGGTAGACCATCTTCCTGCAATTGCAGATATTTCGCCCCTCCTGCGGAGATGGGGACGCCTCTCAGGGTGATATTTGTATTTCCATCGCCACCGGAAGCTTCCGAACGAACGCCAGGTATGGTCCGAAAAATCTCCGCAGTTGTTCTGGGTGCAGACTTTTCAATCTCCCGGATATTCAATGTGGAAATGGATACACTGGATTCAATTTTTGAAGCCGGATTTACGACACCGGTGACCACGACTTCGCTCAGACCCAAAACATCTTCCTCGAGAACGAAATCTACTGTGGCCGTTGCATCGGCTGCAACCGTTACTTCTTTCTTAACCGTTTTATAACCGATAAATCGGGCAACCAGGGTGTATGTCCCTGGCGGCACAGCAGAAATGGTGTAATTACCCTCCAGATCAGAAGCAGCACCCATCAGAGTACCCTCGATAGATATATTTGCGCCAGCCAAAGCCATGCTCTCGTTGTCCTTTATGCTTCCCGCAATTTTTCCGGTTGCCTGGGAGAAAACTGTCGAAGTTGAGAAGAGGATGAGAATGGCAAAAGCGATTAATTGAATTTTTGTTCTTTGAGATTTCATCGTTTCCTCCTGCTAATTGTTAGTTCGATGTGCTCGTCAATAATAAGACTAAGAGCGTATATGAAAACTCGATCAGACGTGTCATTCTGTAAGAATCTTTGTAATTTCAAGCACGGACTACCCCCCCAGTCCGGATGTAAAGTCAAAACAGATGCTTCCCGCATGACTGTTATGAGGCTTTTCAGACACCCTTTAAAGTAAGGGTCAGCTTTCCAACAGTCTTATTTTTCTACAAAAATTGATTGCACCTTAGCCTCCGTCTTATTAAATTAAAAAAGCCTGATTCAGATTGGGATAGCGCTACCTATCCCGGCTGATTCGTTTAAACATGTTTCTTACATGCTTAAACCTCCTTTCATGATTTAGTTAGTGGTTTAAACTACTAATTATATTATTTTGTGAAGGATTTAAGGCTTGGGCCGATCGACCAAGCGCCAATTTGTGTCCGATTGGCCCATTTTGTTTCTACTTCTTTATGTCACCTCCTTTCATAACTTTGAATTCTCTCGGCTAAAATTGAGTTATTGTTTACTGATGATTTAGATGAATTGTTGGTTTTCGTTTTTTATCAATTCCCTCCAAATAAGAATTACTTTTCCCTAAAAAGTATAGGATGTACTTGCGACTATCGAGCGGCCGTAAATCGGCTTCGCATAAAATAGGTCAGCCGTTGAACCGACAATGCCATCCAGCCGCGGATCGCCTTCAACGATTCCGAGGGTATTGGTCAAATTATAGCCGTTGAATTGCAAACTTATTTTCTGACTCAGTTCAATAGTAAAGGCTGCGTTATATTGCGTGTAGGCAGGCAGCTTTTTTCTATTAGCCGGATCCGCAAACCGGTCACTGTAATGCTGGATGGTTAAGGTGAAATTCGCCGGCCCAAGCCGATAGGTTGGACTTACTGTAAAATACAGTTTTGGGATTCTCTTTATCTGGTTGCCATCTAGATTGATTTTCTCAAGTACTTTTGGTGTATCAGGGTTATGGTCATGGTCAACCGGTTGACTAAACATCCAGTTTTTATAACGGATATCCTGCACCGTTGTAATCACATTGAGGGTGAAGGGGCCATGGCTTGCGATAATTTCCGTTTCCAGCCCATAGCCACGGCTCTTGGCTGTTTCGTTGAGGGTTATAAACTTGTCCGGGTCATTCGGGTCTTGAATAAATTCAGCAAAGGGGATACGGTCGAAGGTGCTGTAGAAGAGCGTTCCGAAGAAAGCCAGGTTGGGAACGGAGTATTTGAAACCTGTCTCATATTGATAGATATTCTCTACATCCACTTTAGAGTTTAACCCATTTGGTCTGCTTTCATCGAGCCCGCCGGTAAAATTCATATCATCCGGGGCTCTAAATCCTTTACTTGTTCGACCAAAAAGCACCGCATTTTCGCCGAGTTTGAAATTGAGACCAAAGGACCAGGCGAACACATCATAGTTAAATTTGACAGAAGTGGTCTCACCCGTGCCGTATTGGACGTTGTCGTCCGCGGTAGTCATTTCATCACCCAGGTCAAATTCCGCCGTTTTTTCTATCCAGCCGTTCATCGTGCCGGTTTCAAAGCGCAGACCTAAATCAAGCGTCAACTTGTGAGTAGGCGTAAACTTGTCGTTCAGAAAAAAGGCATGTACCTCCGTATCAAAGCGATAATGATTGTAGAAAGAACCGTAATCCGACCAGCCATTTTTGGTATAGGATACGCCGGTACGATTGTTCATTAAATTCAAGGCTCTGGTTTTATCTGAGATATCGACTAATAGGTTCTGCCATTGCCACAGGCCTTCTACGTTGCTGGTTGAGAAATAATACCCGCCATTCACATGATGCAAACTAAGTTCCTTAGATATGGAAAAAACATCGGAGAAGTCCCGCAGAGGTGTGGTAACATGCCACCATCCGTATTCGCCAACCAGACCATTCGTCGTGAGATCAGCTTGTTCTCCTGTGCGTTCACCTCGCGCATACGTATAGGTGTAATCCGCATCGGGTCCAAATACATTTCTGGCAAAAGCATCGTATTGTAACAGGGAACCAACAGGGAAAATACCAATAAATTTTGAATCTATTATCGATTTCTTAAAGGTATTTTTTAGTGTCCAGTTTTTGCCAATGCCCCAAAAAGTTTCCCCACCAAATGAAAAGACCTGCGGATTTATGCCATCGCCGAGATCAGCTACCAGGCTTTTCCCGTTAGGTTTTGGCACATCAGCGAACCTGATATCCGAACTCGCCAGAGTTCCGAAGAGAGGGTCAAACCCTGCGATTGCTTCATAATTGTCAGCATCCTGCAAGGGGATGTTCACATAAGAGATGTTACTATCATGGAGATACTTCATATTAACACGGAGATACCCCCTGTTCATATAATAAGTCATGTTCGCTTTAATCTGCCCGCCCTTATCTGCTAAGAACCCCGGTGAACGAATGCCGTTAGACACTCGATAAAAGCCACCGACATGGTAGCGTAATTTCTCACTGAGGGGTCCACCAAAATCGAGATCAGTCCGGTGATATTTGTACGTAACCCCCAAACTTTGTTTGATTTTGCCTTGAGACGTTTCGCTGCCAGTTTTGCTAATAATATTGACGATTCCCCCAGGCGCATTGCTGGCAAAAATAGAGCTGGGACCCCCTCTTACGGCTTCCACACGGGCGATGGTTTGATCAACACGCAGCCAGAGGTCGGCATTGCCGAAGGCCAGTTCAGGTTGTTCGAAAACCGGCATGCCATCTTCCTGCAAGACCACATAGCGGTAATTGCCATCCGCCGGGATACCGCGCGCCCAGAGATTGTTATTGTTTTCACCACCAACGCTTTCAACATAAAAACCAGGTATGGATTTCAGCAGATCTGCGACATTTTGCGGAGCTTGCCCTTCGATTTTTCGTGGGTTCAGCGTTGTCACGGCCACACTGGATTCAAGCTTGGTTTCAGGATTAAAAGTGCCGGTCACGACCAGCGCTTCCATATCCAATACATCTTCATAAAGCTTGAAATTATGCGTTGATTCTGTACCTGCAGCAACGGCCACCTCTCTTTTCGCCTTTTTGTACCCAATAAAACTGGCAACCAAATCATAGCTGCCGGGGGGCACATTTTTTATCTGGTATTTTCCCGAAGCATCCGTTGCCGCACCCAACTCGAAACCGAAATTTGAAGAGCTATCCTCAAGATAAACGTTTACGCCGGTGAGTGCTCCGTTCCGGTCACTGACATAGCCCTCGACTGCGCCATATACGATGTCAGAAGAATTTGCGTCGCGTTCAACCAGGGCGATGGTCCTGTGTCCGATTTTTTTGAAGGTGATTGGATATTCAGCAAGCAAATCTTCCAGCACTTCATAAATATTTTGGTCTGCTGAATATGTAAGCTTGGGCACCGTACGACCTTGAACCAACTTGTCATTATACATGACATGGACACGAAAGACCTCTTTTAGCTGGGACAGCGCCTCGCCAAGATCTATCCTCTGAGGCGCCAGGTCTACGTCGCGCCGAGACTTGGAAGCCAACTCTTGTGAGAAACCGTTGATTGTGAATAAGGCAACAGCAACGGTTATCAAAATACGTATTATACTTTGCGTGCCCATATTCAATAAAGGTAGTTAAACTTAGTTTTCTTGAGTGCCAGATTCACCAAATATGATGACATTGCCTTCCTGGCGGACCGGAATCTTTAAAACCGCAGATAAGCCCCTGGTCATGACTGCCAGATTATAGTTTTCAATTGATCCCGATACGGTTTCCTCAAGCAGACGTTCATCGGTGATCTTCACGGTGACACCATAGGTCTCTTCGAGCCGTTTTACAATTTCTTTTAATGGCGTCTTGTTCATGACAAATTCATTCTGCCACCAGGAGGTGTATGGCAGAACGTCGATGGCTTTTGGATGAAAATCTTTCGCCCCCTGTTTGAATGACAAAATATGTCCTGGCTTGAGCAAGAAGGGCTCACGATTCATCTTAAAGGAAACTGTATCAACCGCCATCACCTCTACTAAACCTTCTTCCAGGGCCACACGTGTGCCACTCCCTCGCGCATACACTGCGAAGCGTGTTCCAACAACCTTTATCATTCCATCGCGCGATTCTACTACAAATTCTTTCTGTTCATCTTCAGGCATAGAGACAACATCAAAATAGGCTTCACCTATGAGAAAAAAGCAACGCTTTGTCTTAGATGTCCATTTTGCCGGATAGGTAAGCTGCGAATTGGCATTCAGAACAACTCTTGATCCATCCGGGAGATTCAATTCTGCTCGCTTACCGTATTCGGTGGTAAGTATTTTGGTTGCATCATTTGCATTTCTCAAAAACCCGAAAGGGTTAAGATTCCAAACGATTGCGGCCAGCATCGCAACCGCAATAGCGAATGCAGTGCGAGGCAGCCAGCGACGCTGTGTGCCATTACTTTTAGATTTATATTTTCTGGGTAAAGAAATGATTCTTGCGGTTGAACTGGCTTCTGATAATTGTGACAAGCGACTTCTGAGATTGCTTAATTCAATATCAAGATCCGCTTTGGGATAAGGCTGGAATTGCCCCAAACGCCAAAGTTCTGCGGCTTCTTTACATAACTCCTGGTTTTCTGGATCAGCTTCCAGCCATTCTTGCCATCGTATTTTCTCATCCTCAGAAGCAGTTCCAGAAAGCCAGCGGCCAAATGAAACATCGAATAATAGAGTATCGAGTTTGGAGGAACTTTCAGTCATTTAAATATTTCCGTTGAATTTCCGTTGATGATTAATAGTTTTCTTACTTAAGGTTTTCAGTTATATAGAGAGTAGCAGGGCGTCAATTTTAATGGTCAAGAATGAAAATTCTTAAGATTTTGTTGGAATCGGTCTTCATGGCTATAAAACGGAATAGTTTTAATATTGCAGAGAAACTTGTTGCCAAAGAGGGTTTAAGAGTGATCGATAGATTGTTGGTGGGTGAGAAAAATGATTATCCTTTGCCCAAGAATGTTTTCTTGAGTCTTTGGAAAGCCTCAGAAACGTAATTGTAAGCAACCTGCGGTGAGACTTGCATGACTTCAGCGATTTCCTTATAAGAAAGCTCATCAAACGTTCTCAAATATAAGGCTTCTCGCATTCGAGCTGGAATTTCACTCATAGCATTTTGCAAAAGCTCTTTTTTCTCCTCTCGATGTTCTTGCAGCACGACTAAATCTTCAGGAGAAAACGCATACAGATCTTCACCCGTGGCTAAGCTTTGGTGTCTGTTCTTGAGTTTGCGGTTTTTTTCAAGCATTGACAAATAATGACGCCGGACGGAACTCAATAAGTACGCCTTTACAGATGAGACGCTCGCTATGTCTTTCCGTTTTTTCCAAATATAGATAAAAACTTCTTGAATACAGTCTTTTGCCAACTCTTCAGATCGTGCCAATTTTAAACAATAATCATATAAAAAGTGGTGATGGCGAGTAAACAGCGTTTCCAGGGCTTTTTCATCGTCGAGACGCAATCGCTCCCATAGTTGTCGATCTTCGGCAGCGAGTTTATTTGATGTCTCTATAAGCGCCATGGTAGCATCGAAAAAATTATTGAAAAGTTGGGAAATATTAACCTGAATAATTCATAAAAAAAACTGTTTTCTTTCACAAGGTTTTGTTTTATATTTAGTTAGATCAAAACCAAACACAAAACCGAGTTGGAGAAAACAGCTATGAGTAAATATACGAAACAATTGATGCTTTTTAAAGAGATTTCCGGTAAAAAAGTTGAAATTGATTTTGACGGCGGTGACGTCAGTTCGGATGCAGGCGTACTTTTTCTCAAAGAAACCGAATCGGAAATCGGAATTATTAACAAAGTTGCCGAAGCCATCATTGATAAACGACATCAGAGTTATGTCAAACATGAGACGGTTCATCTTTTAACGCAACGTGTCTTTCAAATCGCCTCTGGTTACGAAGATGGTAATGATTGTAATGAACTTCGCCATGACCCGATTTTCAAGATGTCTTGTGATAGGTATCCATCCCACCAACCCCACCTTGCACCTGTTTTTAGAAATCTAGAAATCGCTAACATGGGCTATCGGTGGGAACCGCTCTTTTCCATTTTTGCGGTAGAAGCTCGTGAAGTTTCTTGTGCGGATGCGTGGCGATGCGGGCGATGACGTCGCGCAGATACTCGAAGGGCTCGTAATCGAGTTCTTCGGTCACCTCTTCACCGATTTTTTTCATGCCGGTGGTGTCGCCCTCCGGCTCGCTGGCCATGAACTCCAGATGGCCTTGCGCGCCATTTGGCTCGGGCACGAAGCGTTCGCTTTTGGCGCCGCAGATGAGTTTTTTGAGACGGGCGAGTTTCTGAGTCAGATAGGCGACCTGGGCTTCCAGTTGCGCCTTTTCGCTCGCGACAGCCTGGAATTGGGAGCGAAGAAGCTGATGCTGTTCTAGAAGGGCGTCGTAAGTTAGTGGTGTCTCCCCAGGAAGTTCCATGGGGATAAGATATGTAATTTCAGCGATCTATGCTACTACTTTTTCGAGAAATGTCATATTTTTTCGGCGCTTGACACTGGCAAGCTCGATGCCTTCGATGAGCAGCATCAAGTCGGCATACGGCAAAAGCAGTGAGTCAGTTTGGGCTGAGTGTGGCGGCAGTTGGAAAGAGCCACTCTCCAGGCGTTTGTAGAAAATCCAGAAGCCGCCGCGTTGCCACACCAGCAGTTTGATGCGGTCGCGCCGGCGGTTCAAGAGGACATAGACATCGCCTGAAAGCGGGTCGCGCGCCATGGCGCCGCTGACGAGGCCGCACAGGCCATCGAAGCTCTTGCGCATGTCGGTCGGCGGCAAATAGAGAAAGAAGCGCTGCGGCGTGATCAGGGGCAGCATGGCTAAAGCCGCTTGCCGGCAGCAACGGGTTGCAGAGTGATGAGGACTTTGAGCAGCTCCGGGTCAACGGCTGTGCCCAGGCTGACCACCACGCCATTGGGGTAGTGCACCACCACACCCTGGTCGCCAGCAGCAGCGGCAGACTGGACGGCGGGCTTGAGCTCGACAAAAAGGTGGCGCTTTTCCGGTTGCTGTTCGTCAGAACGATGATGCTTGCGGTAGCGCGAAAGCCAGTATTGAAAAGTCGAGAGCGCCAGCCCTTGCGACTGGCAGAAAGCTTTCTGGCTCTTGCCACTGGCCGCGTAGGCCTCGATGAGCGCAAACATCTCCTGCGCCCGGATGCTCAAACGACGGTCGGACATCTTGCTTCTCCTCTCTCAAATCGCTGATAGTTGGGGTGGGCCGGATGGATACTTCAATGGTGAGAAGGTCACCTACCGCTACCAGGACAACAAGAAACGGCAGCACACGCCAACTCTCGATGCTGAAACGTTCATCAGCCGCTTTCTGCAGCATGTGCTGCCAAAGGGCTTTGTGAAAGTGCGCTATTACGGCTTCTTCAGTCCGCGTAAAAGAGAGACGCTCGAGCGTGTCAAAGAACTCTTTGGCTTATGCGATTCAGAAGAGAAATCCTGCTCCGCGACCGGCTGTGGCGGCGACGCTGAAGGGCGGGTGATGCGCTGTCCCAAGTGCGGCGAACCCATGGTGCTTGTCGGTGACATCAAACCGAAAAAGCATCTTCTGGGCTGGCCCTTGCAGTGGAGACCGCCTTGATGAGCCACCCGCACAGCATCGGTTATGTCAATGTGCGAAAACATGTTCGGTTTTGCAAGGGATGGCTACGGTCTGAATCGGCTCAAAAGGCGATGTTTGTTCCAGAATCGCCAGCAAAGTGGCGCAGGCAGCGTCGAGACAAGCCAAGGACTCGCGCGTCGCCGCGACAAATCCGTCAGCAAAGCGCCTGTTCCCTTCAGAAGGCCTGTTGTTCCAGCCCGAAAAACCTTGATTGAAAATCCAAATAGCTACTGCCAGCGCGGCTCAGTTCAACCATGCGCTGCAAGCGGACGCAAACAACGCGTCCGTTGCAGCTCTTAAATCGTTATTTCCGACGCTTGCCAGTTTTTGAAGTAGGGATCATAATCTTGGTATCACAGACCTTGCAAATAACCTGTGTTCCAGCTTTTTCAGACCTTGTTTTGTATTTCTTATCACAAACATGTCACTGGAAATGAATTATTGTTTTTGACTGAAGCATTTTACATCTTCTCCATGCCCCCATGCTGACTTAAATTGTACATTAAATTCCCCGGAGCCTTCAAGACTCCGGGGAATTCACCGGCTCTACTTCATCAAAATAAGCCGCTTCATACCTTGAAAATTTTTGGCCTCCAGCCTGTAAATGTAAACACCGCTGGCGACTTTGACGCCGCTTTCATTTCTGGCGTTCCAAACCACTTTATGTTCACCGGCAGTGGCTTGGCCATAATAAAGCGTTTTGACAAGCTGCCCCATCATGTTGTAAATGGTCAGTTTGACTTTGCCCGCTTCCGGTACGGCAAAAGAAATCACTGTCGTCGGATTGAACGGATTGGGGTGATTCTGCGCCAGCCCAAATTCACCAGGCAATCCTAAAGATTCCAGGTTACTGACAGCTGATTTATGGGCTTTGCCGTTATGATCATCATCATCGTCATCGTCATCTTTGGATAGGTCAGCGCTGACGGTTGCTGTGCCCACGTTCCCAGCGGCATCGGTGGCGGTGCAGACTAAAACGGGCGCTTCGGTACCTTTAACTTCTTTCAGATTTCCGTTCTTGTCAAACTTGAATTCGTGCTTGTGATCTCCGGTGATTTTGAGTTTCAATTCTTGACCGTCGTTGACGGCTACACCGCCAGCGCTTTGAACCGCTGCCCATAAGCCGTGCGGGTCCGGTCCTGCGACCTTCACTTTATTCTTTTTCAGGTCATATTTCAGCTTGTTTTCTTTTTTCACATGGAATTCTACTGTCGGGTTGGTTAAGGAGGGTGCCTGCATGACAGCGGTCAAATCAAGAATACTCGAGCAATTATCTGTTGCGCTGCACTGGACTGCAAACCTGCCCTCGTCATTATCATCATCTTCCTCGTCGTCATCATCGCCTGGCACTGAAATGAGGTCGGCGGTGATGACCGGCGGGGTGTTATCCACGACATTGACGGTAATATCCGTGCTGCAGCTTCCGCCGTTGCCGTCATCAGCCATCACAGTGACTACGTTCGCGCCCAGAACCAGCGTGGTCGGGTTGACGGTGATGGTCAATGGGTCGCCATCCGGATCGGTCACGCCTGTGACGTCCGCGCCGGAGATGGTGGCGCCGCAACTGGCATCCGCGTTTTGGTCGGCGATGGCTGCGAGATTGCAGTCGGGATCCTGATTTGAGGGTACTTCCGGCGGCGGTGTGCCGCAAACGTGGGTGCCGGGTGCGTCCGGGTCCATCTTGGTGATGAAACAGTCGAAACCGCCGGCAAGGGTGGATTGCAAGGCTGATGTGGTGACGGGGAAATCTGTAGAACTTGTTCCCCCAACCGCATAAAGCGCACCGGCGGCGTCCACTTGGATGTCGGTGATGAAGTCATTTCCAGTGCAGCCGAAATAGGTAGAGAACTCGATGGTGGACCCGTCCGCGCTCAGCCTTGTCAGCGTTGCGTCTAATCCACCAATAAGCGAGTTCTGGAAGTGATTGACCGTGGGAAAGTCGGTCGAAGCGGTGTTCCCGCCGACGTATATTCTGGCCGAGGCATCCAGGATTATGTTGGAAGGGAATTCATTTCCGTTCCCACCGAGGTAAGTGGAGACACTGAAGGCCGTCCCGCCCGCGTTAATTTTCGTCACAAAGAGGTCGCCCGTTGATCCCCCACCACCAAACGCGGCTTGTACCGGCGACACCGTCGGGAAATCGGTCGATTTGGTGTAGCCCGTCACGTATGCATTGCCTGCTGCATCCAGAACGAGATCGATCGCCTCATCATTGTTCGAGCCGCCGATGAACGTGGAATAAAGGAGCGCTGTCCCCGAAGGGTTGAGCTTCGCAGCGTATGCCTCTAAGGGAGTGCCACTGAACACAGCGTCTGGAGGAGAGCCTGCCAGGGGGAAATTAGTCGAGCGAGTGCCACCTGCCACGTACACATTGCCCGCCGCGTCAACCTCAACAGCGTTAACTCCCTCGTTGGCTGCTCCGCCCAGGAAAGTCGCCCAGTCCAAGGCCGTACCGCTGGGATTGAGCTTAAACACAACGCCGTCGGCCTGGCCGTTGATAGTCTGATCGAAGACTCCTGCTGTAACCGGGAAATTAGCGGACAGACTAAGCCCGGCTACATAGACGCTGCCGTCTGTACCCAGGGCAATAGCGTGATCTCCGACTCGTTCGGTGTTGTTGCCGCCGACGTAGGTCGAGTAGACGAGCGCCGTGCCAGTTGGGTTGAGCTTGGTTACGGCGATGTCCGACTGACCACCGCCGAATGCTGTCTGGAAGGCTCCGGACGTCGTCGGGTAGTCGTTCGATCTGGGATCAGCCACCAGGTAGGCGTTTCCGGCTGCGTCCACCTTGAGCCCCAAGAACCGTCCATCCGTATGATCGTGGTTGCTGCCGCCGATGAACGTCGAGTAGAGCAGAGTCGTACCCGTTGGGTCCAGTTTAGCGAGATAGTTGTCTCGGAGGCCGGGGCTGTTGTGCGTCACGTCGAACGCCCCAGCCGTCGTCGGAAAGTTGGCGCTGGGCGTCACGCCGGCGAGGTAGGCATTGCCGGCAGCATCCACTTCGATTCGTGTCGCACCGTCGAAGCCATTCCCGCCGAGGTAGGTCGAGTAGAACAGCACCGGGTCGATCACTAGCTCGCGGCTCGGGTCATAATCGCCAATCTCGAAACCAACCTGGTTGTCGGCCAGCAAGGCGTACTTCCCATCAACTCTCGCGAGATAGCTATCATGTTGCTGGTAGAGTACCGGTTCGCGCAGCACCACGTCTCCGGTGGCCGTCGCCAGTACCAACTCGCCGTCCGCCAGCGATATTGCCTCGGCGCCGTCGAAAGACAGGCTTATGGCCGAGGGGTCAATACCTGGCGCGATCACGAAGTCGTACTCAAGCTGACCCTGCTTGCCATAATAAACCACATCGATTCCGGGCCAGATGTCGTCGTAACGCACCTTGCGGTACTGAGCAACATTAGTTTGCCACTGTTCCGGATCACTGCCCTTGAAGTAGTTACTGGCACCGGGCAAACGCTCGACGCCCTCGGCCTGGGCCTCAGGGTTTGCCCCTACGAGTACGAGATGCAGGCCAAAGCCGGTCTCGTCCGGACCGTCGAGCGACATGGCCACGCGCTCGCCCGTTAGAAATAAACCGTAGCCCGGCCCACGCGCCATAAATTGCACGGCGTCGCCGGTCTGGCCCTCATTGGCCTCAAACGCCAGCGGCAGCTTTCCGAATGCCTGCTTAGTATCAGCAGGATCATTGGCGGAAACCGTCGCATCTGCGCTGTTTTGGTCGGTTGAAAAGCTCCCTTTCTGCGTCATCGCCAACAAGATAGTCAGCAGCAGAATCCCCAGCACTCCAATAATTCTTGAAAGTTTCATGATCTGTCACCTTCCATTTTAGTTGTTTATTGTGTAGAAACCGTCTGAATCAGTCATCACCCCCTTTGTTCGTTATTTGTGCAGGCTGAGCTGAGAAGCCGACCTTTTTTGAGGCGTCGGGTCCCGGCTCACCTATTTGTGAAATTACCGATGCCATCGCTCGAAGCGATGGCATCGGTCCGCTTGTTCATCACCGTCAGGATTCCAAACCCTCACCGGGTTAAAATAGGACCTTCAGGAGAAGGCGACCTTTTCAAAAAGATCGTTTTCGGGTCTCCTGCGGCATCGCGTTGAATGTCTGGATAAAAGATAAAGAAAAAGGTTTGGGAAAATCTTTCACATATCACGCAAATGTTTTTAGAAATCACGCATTCTGATCTTTACTCTTGCTTTTATACGCACATGGTATTATATTTGGTATCACATTCAGGAAGTAGTCTATTTATTTAGTGATTGACGAAAACTATTCTCACTTGCCCGAAGGCCCGCTTGCCGAGAGTGGATCTCTGCTTAGCTTAGTTATAGTTGGCTGGGCGGGGACGCCTTCGCGAAGAAGTTTTTCCAGTTTTCGGTCAATCACTACTTAGGAGACCCAAGGCTTGGAAAAGACGCCGCTTGTGGTTCTGGATACAAACGTATTGGTGGCTGGCCTATGTAGGCGGGCAAATTCGCCGAGCTTCAAGATTCTCCAGAATATTCAAAAAGAGATTATTCCGTTGGCCTTGACGCATAAGCTTTATTTGGAGTACGAATCTGTAGTAACCAGACAGAATATCCTGAGGCTCATAGATGCGAGCGTCGAAGAGGTACGGCTTGTTCTGGACGCGCTGGTAGCCATTGCACACAAATCTGACGTGCACTATCTGTGGCGGCCAAATCTGCCTGATGAAACAGATAATTTTGTATTAGAGACAGCGGTGGCCACCGGGGCGATTGTTGTTACAAAAAACATCAGGGACTTTCAACGTGGCGAGTTGAAGTTTCCCGAACTCATCATTGTGAAGCCTAAACAATTTTGCGATTCATACTCATAAAATGAGGAGAGCAGAGATGAGCGCCATATCCATCCGATTACCCGATGACCTCAAAGATAAGGCAATGCGCCTCGCCAAGAAGAAAAACATCTCTTTCAACAGTTTGGTCAACCATTGGCTGCAGGCTGCGGTGATGCAAGACGACACCCTCGAGTGGATGAAAAGACAGTTGAGCGGGAAGCAACCTGAACTTGTGATCGCCAAATTTGGTGAATTTCTGGAAAAAACAAGACCGGGCGACGAACCAACATCGGACGAGATCGAAAGGGCGATCTCCGGTCAGTAGAATGCCCCCCCTTGTCGTTTTCATAAACTTTAGACGGGATGAATCAAATACGTCGCTAGATTTATGAAACTAAGTGCATCCGGAAAGGAGGCTATTTTGTCATTCCGGTTGCGCAGCATACCGGAATCTCCTGGCTTCAAGCACGAGATCCCGGCATTCGGCTTCGCTCCAGCCGGAATGACAGCGTCAGCGGATGGACACTACTTTACTTAGCCATTCTCGCACTCGCCCCGCTTAAACGCCCTGGGCGAACAGCCGAATTGTTTTTGAAATGCCGTTGAGAAGTGCGCCTGGCTGCTGAAGCCGACCTGGTAGGCGATCTCTGCGATATTTCCGGCGTTTTGTTGCAGGAGATCGGCCGCCCGCTGCAGGCGCAGCGAACGTATAAGTTGATTCGCTGTTTGGTTGACCAATGCCTTCAGCTTACGGTTGATTTGTGAAGTGCTCATGCCCAGTTTTCGGCCAAGCATTTCCACGCCAAAGTTTTCCTGGCCAATGTGCTCCTCCACCACCTCCAACACTCGCTTGAGAAAGGCCTCATCTCTTGAGGTTACGGCTATCTGGCTCGGTTTCAAGACGATTTGTCCTTTGAAGCGCGCCCGCAGCTTGCGGCGCGTCTCGATCAGCTTGCGCACTCGCACAGCCAGCTCTTTCGGACGAAACGGTTTGAGAACATAAGCGTCGGCGCCGGTTTCGAGCCCGGCGATTTTTTCTTCAGCAGCCGCTTTGGCCGTCAACAGAATGACCGGAATGTGGCTGGTGCGTTCGTCGGTTTTCAACTGCTGGCAGACCTGGTAGCCGTTTTTCTTCGGCATCATCACGTCGCTGATCACCAGATCCGGGATGGTCTCCACGGCTTTGTTTACGCCTTCTTCGCCGTCTTTGGCTTCGATGATTTTGTAATCCGGTTCGAGATGGTCACGAATGTAGGCGCGCACATCGGCGTTGTCTTCGATGATGAGAATGATCGTGTCGTCGATAGCTGCGGGTTGCTGGATGTCAGTTGATGGTTTGGATTGGTCTGCACTAACCGCAACACCCCCCTGACCCCCCTCAAGTGGGGAATGGAGAAAGTCCCCCTCAAGTGAGGATTTTTGCAAGTCTCCCTTTGAAGGGAGATTTAGGGGGATGTTAACGCCGGCCACAATTTCATCCGGTTTCAAATGCTCCTTTCCCAACGGCAAACAGACGGTAAACGTGGTGCCTTGTCCTTGCTCGCTTTTTACCTCGATGCTGCCGTTGTGCAATTCCACCAGCTCTTTTACCAAAGCCAGGCCAATACCCGTGCCTTCGTGTGCACAGGTGCTGGACGTGTCCACCTGGTAGAAGCGGTCGAAAATGTGCGGCAGGCGGTCCGACGGAATACCACTGCCCGTGTCTTGAATGATGACTTCAACACAAATATTTGCCGGAGTTGGCCCGTGTCTACCGTTATCATTCGAGACATGAGAACAGACCAGGCATTTAGGACTGCGGATCTCATATTTTTGAGTGTGTTCTGAACCTGAAAGTCCCCATCGGCAGCCGGAAATAAAGGTGGCGCTTATTTCCACACGGCCACCCTCCGGTGTAAATTTAAAGGAATTCGACAGCAAATTGGAGAAAATTTTCTCAATGCCATCAGGATCGAAATATGTCGATGTATCAACGGGAATGTCCGCGCCCCGGCCATTTTCCCGAGTGTCATTTACCGCAAACCGTAAATCGATGCCTCTTGATTGCGCCCAGGATTCGAAAGACATGACCAGCCCTTTTAGAAAAGCGATGAAATCGCCCTGGCTCGCCTGCAAGTGCATTTTGTTCGCATCCAGCTTGGAAAGGTCGAGCAGTTGATTGATGAGCTGCAGCAGCCGGCTGGCGTTACGATGAATCCGGTTTAGCCGTTGCCTGGATTTCTTATCTGGGGCAGTAGAACTCAACTCTTCGGTCGGTCCAAGAATCAGGGTCAGCGGAGTGCGGAATTCGTGGGAAATATTGGCAAAGAAGTTGGACTTGAGATTGTCGAGATCTTTTAGCTTTTCGGTTTCCAAACGCTGAAACTCTGCCCGGTGCTTGAACCTTTGGCGGCTCATTTCAAAACGGCGAGCGACATAAAGAATTCCAAACAGGCAGATGCCATAGATTGCGTACGCAAGGCTCGTTCGCCACCACGGCGGGGTAATGGTGATCTTGAGCGTGGCGCCTTCTTCATTCCAGACGCCGTCGCTGTTGGCGGCGCGCACACGGAAGAGATAATCGCCCCAGGGCAGGCCGGTGTAATGGGCGGAGCGGTCAAAGCCGCTATCGATCCACTCGCGATCGTATCCTTCCATTTCATAGGCATAGCGGTTCTTCTCCGGCACACGAAAGTCCAGAGCGGTCATCTCAAAGGTCAGGGTGTTGCGGTCGTAAGGCAGCTCGATTTCTTTCGTTAGCCCGATCTGCTTTTCCAGCGGAGAGTCGCCGTCACCCACAGATACCTGTTCATAATTGATTTGCAGGCCGGAGATCAGAACCCTCGGCGCGCTGGAGTTCTCCTTGATATTGTCGGGATGGAAGATGTTGAATCCTTTGGGACCGGTAAATATCAATTCGCCGCGCGCCGTCTTTGCGGCGTTTTGTCCATAATAGAAAGTGAAATCGTTGCCGTGCAGGCCATCCCGACGGTCGTAGTTTCGGATGCTCTTAATATCACGGCTCTCTTTGCCCAAAGTGATTTTCGAAATGCCATTATCGGTCCCAAGCCAGAGATGACCTCCTTCGTCGCTAAGGATTGAAGAGATATGATTGCTGGGCAAACCATCCATTACAGTGTAGGGCCTGAAGGTCTCTTTCTCAATATCGAACAGATTCAATCCTCCATCTTCGGTACCAAGCCACACGTATCGGTGCGGCTGGACAGGATCAAGACAGATCGACTTCACTCGATCATGACTGAGGCTAGTTGAATCTCCTGAATCGTGCTGAAACCTCCTGAACTGTCCTGACTGTTTATCAAATCTCTGGAGTCCAATTTGAGTCGCCAGCCAAACAGTTCCAGATTCAGCAAGTTGCAAATCGTAAAAAAATTCATCGATACCATGTGTCCCATCCCATGAGGGAAGGGGATGAACCTTAAGCTGACTCGCGGATAGATTGAGTTCAAATAGTACAGACCTGCTTTCTTGGTTGATTTCCTGGACTACGGCCGGCGCCCAGATTGTGCCTGCGCGATCCTGACTCAATTCGATGACATCTACTTGGCTCATTTCTCCTGTTTTTCCGAACCATTCAAAGCCCTTGTTGGGGTAATGGTCTACGATTCTCTGAGAACCGGGATCTAATCGAAAGAACCCCCTGTTCGCGGTAGCTAGCCAGATGTTCTTGGCATCATCTTCGAAAATGTGATTGAGGTAATATGCAGGGAGAGGAAGGTCCTTTTTCCCAATCACAAATTTCGTTTGTCCATTTCTACGGTCACAATGATAGACTTTATCAGCGACCAACCAGAGGTCACCTTGTGAGTCCTCGCAAACGAACCGCAGATTTGAGCTTGTATTTTGCCTGATTTGCTGCAAAGTTGGGTGGTACTGTGAAAACTGTGCCAGTGGATCATATTTATATAAGCCTCCCCACATTGTCCCCACCCAGATGACGCCGCTCTGATCTTTCAATAGCGCTCGTATGCTGAAGCGAGTGGGGCTGTTCACATCGTTCGCGTCAATTGGGATCTGTGTAAAAACTTCATTCGAGACATCGACATTGACCAAATATCTAAAACCTCCCACCCAAAAATATGGCTTTTCGCCCACAGCCATGTCGAGAATCGCATACCATGGTTCATAGTGGGGGCCAGATGGTACGTTGATGGTATCGACGGTAGTCTTTAATGAATTGCGGGAGCGGTTTATCTTGTAGATCGATCCTGCGAGTACCCAAACGTGGCCGTCTCCGTCTTCCGTAATTGTATTTATGTCATCCGTTGCCAGCGCCTGAGCGCTTCCAGTTTCGGGCAGGAATGGGTGAAATCGAAACAAGGTGTCCCTGGCTGACGCTAATTCCTGCTCAACCGTGTTTGGTAAGACCTGACCGAGGCCTTGCCTTGTGCCGATCCAGATCATACCCGCTCGGTCGATCTCGACGGCTTCGATCCAGTTCTTAATGCTCTCGGAATTTTCAGGGACTGGCAGAATGTGAGAGAACTGCAGAGCCGAAGCGAAGTCGCCTGAGGAAACGGTGTCTAAAACAGACAAGCGGAAAACGCCGTTGCTTGTGCCAATCCATAATGCCCCGGTTGTGTCCTCATCAATACTTGTAACAGCTATTGTAGTTTTATCGGAAACACTATTGGAACTGAGGCGGATTCGCGAGAAACGTTCGCTTGCCGCTTCAAAACGATTCAGGCCTTTCGAAGTACCAACCCACAACCGGCCGCGGGAATCCTCGAACACCGTTTCAACAGCCGAACTGGAGAGTGACGTCGAATCACGCGGATCATGCCTAAAGGATCGAAACGTGTAGCCGTCATAGCGCACCAGTCCGCCGTCCAGTGTGCTGATCCACAGAAATCCCTGCCGGTCTTGGAGAAGACTTGTAATTCGCACCGCTGTCAGTCCATCCTCCGAGCCGATGTGCTGAAAGCGAGGATAAATAAGTGGGGCGGATCCTACTCTGGGCGCCGACATGGCGTGCTGCGCCGTGCACAGAAGCACCAAACACGTGCTGAGAATATATATAATCTGTGTTAACTTCATTTGGGAAGTCACTTAGAAGAATAATTCTGTGAAATGTTGAACCATGGTTTGCTCTACAAATCCCATCGGAAAATGGTCCTGTCATTCCCGCTCCTGCATTCGTAGAGCCGACTCTGTACAAGAATTTTCTACTTAGAGTCATACAACAGGATCTCCCCGCAATTTGGCCAGGGGTGATGGTTGCCAACTCCAGTTTCCGATCAGATTTAAAAGTCTTGGTTTGAATTATCTAAATATACAGTACAAGTTACTGATTGGCAATTTATTTTTTTTGAGGCTAAAAGTAATACCTTAAAGAAAGAAGCCGACCTTCTTTAAGAAGGCCGGCTTCAACTTACTTACTTCG
>JBHHXT010000059.1:0-24518 GCA_046757165.1 bacterium
TGGGCGCCAATTATTTAAAAATAAATATAAATATGATGCCCTTTCTCATAAAGATGGCCCAAAGGGTTAAGCATCGTATAAGGATGAGAATCCGAAACCACCCTGAACGAAGTGATGGTCAGGAATGAGGTGGGGAAGGCATCAAACCTTCACTTGCTTTTTACCAGCTTTTCAATGCTTTGAACTGTCTTAGGTACGGGAGTGTTTGAAATAAGCCACCCGGCGATTGAGGGCTGTTGGAGAGATTGTTTCCTGTCCTTTGAATTAACCGGTGACAGACAGGAACTGTCGAAATGCCTGCGGGACTTTTTCTGCCTTGACGAGGACCCCATCTAATGGGTCGAGGATGAAAAATGCTACCGCTGCCGGTTTCGTATTCTACATGAGAGTGCCGAAGATTATTGAGGCTCCACGCTTGGAAATCCAGATTAATTCCGCTTCTCAAATCCTGCGAGGGACTTTTGGTTCAAAAAATCGAGTGCTTTTCACACCACAGGCCGTGTTTCCAAACTTGCGAAAACGACCGGTCGGCTCAATCCGTTGATATAAAAGGGATTGCCCAACCGGTCGAGTTTCGGACTTCGTCCTTCGAAGCCAGAGAATTAGGGGACAAACAGATAATGAAAGGTGGGAGAATGGTGAAAATGAGGTTGGATGAAGAGGGTCTCTCGTCGAATGTGCAAACCGCCTAACCCCTTTGAAAATAAGGGGACACAGAAAGCTCGTCATCCCGGAGAAGACCTGCGAAGAGACGGGTTGTTCTTTTTCAAATGGTGGAGGGCTCACAGCCTTCCAGAAATTCAGTCTCCCCAGCGTCAACACATCAAAAGTCCTTTATTTACAATGCCTTGAGATCTTCCTATGGCCGTTCTCCGCGTCCCTACGCGGGAAATATTTTTCTCCACATTTTCCCCAAACAGAGAATGGACGTGGGTTCGATTCCCGTTTGCACATCAAATGCGGTGATATCATAACCCGAGTCCCCAATTCCACGACTACGGCATATCAACAAGTTCGGTAATTTTTTCCAGGAATTTTTTCTGCGCAGATTTAGAAAGCCCTTTAAACTTCTCGATAAACCATTCTAAAGCAAGCGATTCAAGACGCTCTTCAATACGACTAACTACCTTTGATAGTCGTATCCCATGCTCGTCCGTAAGTGTTGCCGGTGGATTTACGACTTTCGAGTGCAATCGATTAGCATCCCCAACAGACATTTTATTAATATCCAATACATTAGTCTCAATAGACTCAATCCAGGTTAAACTATCATGCTTCCGTTGTGTCGAGATATTGCCGACAAAATTTTCGAACATCTCGTCAACCAGCCACGGCAGCGCCTCTTCTTCCCCAAAAGTAGCGTCAGCCTCTTGACGTAACTTCTCGGCTAATGATTCAAATTCTCGCCAGGACAAGCTATTATCATGCAATTGATTATAATAGCGCTTGTATGCCTGCAGCGCTCGTTTCATGATGCGCAAATCATCGACATCTATTTCACAGCCCTCGAATGCATTTATCAGGGACTCTATTTCCTCAATATGTACATTTAATTCTTCTTCTGTACTTATCTTAGAATTCCAGAGTCGTGAAGCGCGTTCCGTCAGACTAGCTTCAGCCTCCTGCAACTTGACTAAAAAATCCGAAAGGTTAGTACGAAGATCAGAAATTTCATTCATCTCAATACGTCGGGACATTCCCTGTAGTTTGGCAGAGAAATTTTTCCCCACATCCCTTAATCCTCGAATCTCGGCGACACGCATTAGTCGAAAGGCATCAGCATGTTGATCGAGCCAGGAACGAATATCCCGAACTAACTGATTTGCCTCTGCAATCGTTTCCGCCTGCCGAATGACGTGTTTAGTGTGGCGTTCAAGTTCTTCCGACAGCGCAGTCAGTCCCAGTTTATTTAAATTACCACCAAGCAGACGAAGCATTTTATGCTTAAAATCTCCAACCACTTCCGGAGAGTCATTTGCAGGTCTTTGCCCTGCAAGCCAGTTTGGGAAAATCTGCACAACCATCTGGGCAGTCCGTTCGATATGAGGTTCCAACTCTTCAATCTGGTGTTTCTCCCAAAGTGGCGACTCGGCAATCATTCGCTCTTTTAAATTTAGAAGTTCTGCAGCTCCCCAACTTAGCAAGCTTACATTCTTCTTGTTTTCTCCTGTTTCAAGTTTGCTGAAGGCAGTATCTTGCTTTTCCTCCATTTTTCTAAGGGCCTTGACTGCTTCATGGGACTGGTCTTCAAGGTGGATGAAACGATAACTACATGTCGGTGGCACGGGAATACGTTCCTTAAGTTCCGAAGCCCTTCTAAGGAAAGAGAACTTGCCCATATAACTCTCTGCCTGCTCCCATTCATCCAGGAGATTCTCCCACTCTGACGATGCCTCCCCTATAAAAGCCAACTCCACACTCTGAAGCGCGGCGATATCAAGAAACTTTCTCCTGAATACACCGTCCTGAAGCCACTGGGTAAGGGCATACTGCTGTCCATCCCGAACTATGACAAGCTGTTCACTCCTTGGAGCCACAAAGACACCTAACAGCAATCCTGCGGAGGCGATATTTGCTCCGTAAGGGGGGAGACACAATTGCCTTAAAACTTCTCCAACGAGAAATTGTTGGTGGTCTGATTGGAGAATGTCATCCCATTTCTCGGTCACAGTTCGCGCAATTGGATGCGTTGGCCTTCTTGAAATTTTACCGGTTTTGGTAAAGACGGCCCATGAACTGTTTAGCGTTGTTAGAGCTCGATTCTTAATCTTGACCGGCTTTGAAATCACAGCATCGTAATCAAGACTTCCCCTCAGTAAATCGATAATTAGTTCCTGACAACTGTCTGCTGCATTACCTCGAGCCGTTGAAAACCCATCAAAAGGAAATGGCAACGACCGCTTATATATCCGCTCAAACAGTTCCGTGCCGACCCGACTTAATCGATTGGCTTCGAGTTCGTCTTTTAGGGCTGTTATATATCTTCGCTGTTTGGTTAGCTCTTCTATCTGGCTTCGGACTACCTGGTGCATTTTCTCTTGGTGAGCTCCAATTAGATTGCCAAAGCGGGCACGGTCTTCCGCACTGATGGAATCTTCCAGGACCGCTAATTCCGCTAATGCTTGACCAAGTATTCCTTCCTCATCGCAAAGAAGAATGACAAGCATTGGCAGTGCGTTAACCCCAACACCAAGATCACGAATCGTCGCACGAAGAGTTTTCTTTACATCAAATGTAACAGTTTGAGGATCACGGCTCTGTTCAACATAGCAATAAATAACTGTTCCACGTGGCTCATTAACATCAATGGCCTTCGTCCACCTATCTGCAGCGATTCTGATCTGGGGCTCAATGGTCTCTAAATTTGATGTCACTCCTTGATAGCGCCACTCTGTCGTAGTAATTGAATTTCTTTCGGCAAAATCACACTCCAAATCGCCGAGCAGATCACACCACTCTGCCGCCTTGCTGGCAAACAACTTTGCCTTGCCGCTTTCATCGTAGGTGCTCGCCACCCGCTGCCTGATGAACGAAAGAAACTGTGTGCGCGGAACCGCATCACCTAAAATATCAAACTGTTTGAAGCGCTCGTCCCACTCGAGGATATTATATTCATCTTGAAGCAGGTCGATCCCTTCACGAGTACGATAGCTTGACAAACCTGCAAACTTGGCCAATGCGTTGATTGACTCATCACGAGATACAACCTGTAATCCCATTTTCGATGCCAAGACCACGGATCGCAGGATACGGGTAACATCTTCCGGTAAGCGTGCGCCACATCGGGCGTATACCGATGCATAGGCGTGGGTAATTGAGCCTTGCTGACCGCTCTCCTCTGAAGAAATCAACTCTTGCTGAAGTTCGTCGGACCATAAACTCACCGGTGCTAGTACCCATGTTCTCTCGCCCTCTGCCTCCAACTCCTGAGAACGCTGAAAAAAATCGCCAAGCAAGGTTAAAGCTGATCGTTCTTGCAGATGTTTCCCCGCAGCGGTCAAAGAAAAAAGAAACCATGTTGAAAGCGGTGAGAGAGGCCAACATCCTTTTCGGATAACTGTATGAAACGAATCAACATCCGTCCAAAGCCTGTAATTGCGGGACTGGGGGAACCAGCTATGCAGATCTGCGGCGATAGTCTGCGATTCCTCGTAGGCTTGTTCGTCGTTAAACCAGGAATCAAAGCCTGTTGTCTGTTGCTTCTCAATGAGATGAGCGATAAGGGTCTCTAAATTGATTGAAAGATATACCTTGCTGGCAGATTGATAGCGGGTGATGTACCGAAGGATGTCATTTTTATATTCTGGTGCAACTCGTTGCACGTAAGCGTTAAGCTCAAACTGAATGAATCCGACAAAGGTTGTGGTATCAGCATGTGCCTGAACCCCTTCGAATAAATCCTGGAGAACGCCGCTACCCGCAACCTGGCTCCGGACTGTGGCAAATTCGGTATAGCGACCAAATTCATCGAACAGGATGAGAGCATGCCTAAAAGGTTTGTCTGTTCCGCAATACTCACGGGACACAACATCAATCACGTCCCGTACTGATTCTCCACCCAGTGCACGAATGGGCATTCCTTGGCTGGCAAAAAATTCCTGAACTTTACCGTAAACGTGTTCATCCTGCTCTTCGAGTGCACCTAATATCGTATCAATGTCAGCCATATCAAAGCTGTCAAGCAGTTCCTCGGCCACACTTTCACCAGCCATACGAATTAGAGTTGCTGCTTGCTTGAAGCGTGGGCGTAAGTCATCAAGAGGACTGGTGTCTAAGTTCTTCGCGCGAAGCTGCAAAATGACCTGTCGAGTGACCTCGGCCGTCAAATCGAAGTTTCGCATACCATTTAATGCAACAATGAGGCAAGGCCGACTTTCCTCTTGCAGCATAGCCTGTATTTCGGTACCAATATTTGCGTCAGCGGCTTTCATGGCAGAAATGATTGATTCGGCCGTAACACCAGATGGTTGGGAAAGAATCGTTGCCAGGGTAAGCGCCAAATGCGATTTCCCTGTTCCATAACCAGCAATCGCTAAAGTGAAAGGTTGATCCTCAAGTCCAGAGCACCGCCGTACTATCTTACGCGCAAAGCTGGCTGTGTCCTGAAGCTGATGACCATGAGCATGCCCGATATCGTCCTGCGTCACGCCATGATATTTTGGCCCGTGGAACACAAAGGCCTCTGCGGCTTTTCGGCGTTTCTCTCCATCCGTCAGAAACCAATCAATACTGACGGCTCCATTAAAGAGTCGATCGCCTCGGAATTTTACTATGTCATGTAAGGTTAGTCGCATTCTCAATCCTTTAGATTAAGTCTTCGTACATACGTCCCCACGTCGCGCCCGCAACGGCCCGAGGGCGCATTATCCACGGATTCATTTGCCGGTCAATCGCAAGAACGCCTTTCCTTTCAAGTAGATCTATAGCACGGTGCGACTCGCCTATATTCCATCCCGGAATAGACTTCCATCCCGCGTTATGATCCAAGTCAGTAAGTGTTATCTGAGTTGCTTTGGGAAAATGATCGGCAATAAGTTGCAGTATCCATGCACCGTACGCAAATCCAAATTCTTCAGCAATGGGCGCTGACTGCCTGACCACTATGCCCGTATCCTCCGATAACACGCCGCAGGTATGAAAGGCCGCCTCATCTTCATACATTCTTACAATCGGCCCTATAATTCCTCTGCGCTTGCTGTCGTAAACAAGAGACAAATGATCTTCCAGCGCGGAACGTGAGAAACGCATTCCGAGAACCTGATTCCCGGCGAAAAAAGTTTGATACCAGGCATCGGCACCAGTCAACACCCCACAGAGATTAAGGTGAGCAATCCATTGTGTTACTCGTTCTTTGAGATGGGGGTCCTCCAAAAACACAATACGCCCAAAAGGGGTCAATTCCGGGCGTTTCACTGCTGAACGAGCATTCCCAGCCAACTGGATCAACCCCATGCCACGACAGTAATCTAAAATGGCGGGCACCTTGCCGCTGGATTTACCCGTAGGAATACCTGTAACAGCTGAAATGTCTTGATAATTACCAGTTTGACCGGAAGCGGCAAAACGCAACATGGCATTAATGTATTGACGTTCTGGAATAAATGTCCTATGGAAGTTGCGGGGAAGACGCATCGGCTTATTCATTGAAACTTCGCTCCTCTAAAGCCGTTATACGAATTTTCAAGGCTCTGGAAACAAGCCTCTCTCCGTCAGGAGAAAGGGTTTTACCTATCGAGTAGCACTCTCCCTTTGAGAGAGAAGATAGCTTTCGAACCCAATCATCCACTTTTTGCCGTGTTGCCAATGCAGCAATATCAGCAAATGCCTTCAACTCGGTATCAGCTGGTTTGAAAAAAAGCTTGTGTTCAGCCTGGAACATTCGGTCGCGTTCATCTCTTTTCATATTGCTCATGGTTTGAGTAGCAAGGATGAGCGAAAGTCCAAACTTTCTTCCTTCACGTAAATATTTCGAGAGGGGGCTACCCTCCTTATGATCCAAATTCTGAACCTCATCGAGGACGATAACTTTCGGGTCTGTTTTTTTTCCCTTGGACTGTAGGTGGCCATATAGATCCCAAAGGATGAACTCTGTAATCAATCTACCTGAATACATATCCATCCCTGCAAGCTGGAAAATATTGCACAGCGGATCCTGTTTCAGGAAAAGGTGATCCCAGTCAAACCCTTCATTGCCAGATGAGAATGGTTGATCCAAAATAAAAGGTCGCAACTTGTTATACAGGGACTGGGCGTAGGTTTTATACCTCTTATCCTCGGCCATCGATTCGATCAGGGAAAGCATGTGATCGAGATTCATTCCACTCTCCAACGAATCCACACCTTCCATGATCGCCCGGTGCAAAACACTGTACTGCTGATTACCAATATCGTACACTGAGTCAAACAAACCGGCGATCCGCTTGGCAATAGCATTCGAGTTCTCCCGAATAATAATCCCGCCATTGTCTGAAACCTGGGGAAGGAATGGGTTGATCGGCAATGGTTCTTGACGGACCACATACTGTCGAGGATCCAACACTTCTTTAGCAACATCTTCCAGACGGTTGGGAAGGAATCCGTTCGTGTAATCAATGATCAGGCTATTCTGCCTAAATTTACTCATTTCGCAAAGCATGCACTGAATGGCATAGGTCTTCCCTTGGCCAGATGATCCAAAAATAAGCAGATGTCGATTTACCAGGTCGGAGTGGTCAAACTCCCAATAGACCGGCTGATCGCTACTGACGGTCTTCCCCAGCAAGATTCTGCCTAACCGATTCAAATCGCCGACCGTCTCAACTGGCTGTTCGGGTGTAGTCTGAACATCAGTAGCCTCCACCGTACTGCCCATGCCGGCCGAAACTCGGGGTATTGTAGATTCCGGGGGGATATCATCTTTTCGATGAGAGAATGAACCTTGAGCCCCTGTATGTTCTTCAGTCACAATATCCGAAGAAGGTGTGTCAACATCTACCGCCGTTTCGATGGGAGCCTCATGGTTATCATCCTCGGCATCCTCATCCTCCCAAGGGGTATAGTCGTCATCGACTTCTGGCGGGATGATCTCCCCTTCCTCCACAACAATTTCGTCCCCTTGATCGCTGAATGCAGTCCAATCAATGTCTCCAACCTCGGGGTTGGTAATCAGACGACGGACAAAGCTGCCACCGATGGAATAAACATTTGCAGTTACAGGCGGGGAGCCTTCCGCGTTCCAATACCCTATGCGTTTAATCTCATCATTACGGTTGATCCAAAATGCAAATACCGACGCATCCCAAGAAACCTCGAAATCACCTTCGGCCAATCGTTCCAATGCAGCCAGAACATCAGGATATCGATTTTTGATTACCTCGGTCTTGCTCGCAATTAACCGGTGGAGTTGCATCCACCAGTAGCGCCTATCTGGACGCTCATCTTCAAGACTCACCCCACCGGTATCGCCCAGAAGCGGAGCAAATGCAGATGAGAGAACTTTCAACCCATTATCTATTTGGCTTTTGGCCTTGTTCACATGTTCGGACGACTGTTGCCCCAGCTTGCATTCGATGAGATGCATTTTGATATGGAGGCGATTACCTGACCCGATTTCGACCCGCATCCACATCAGATCTGGTCTGCGCATATTCTCCGACAGATCAAACCAATGCCGATAGGCATCCAGAGAAATCAAGGATTCACATAACGGGGAATCATTGGCCTGAAGCATTTTTCTGGATAATGCATAAGCCATGAAGTCTCTGATATATTCATCGCCCACTCCGGTTGCCCGCACCAATGATAAACCAGAAAGTTCAGGAGCAATATTCAGGATGCCCTTGGCAACAGCCTCGCACTCTTCCGTACTCCATCCCGCACCGGATGCATAAAGCGATTTTATTGCAGCTTTTAAGCGATAGAGAATGTCAGCAAAAGAAAACTGTTCGGTTGAAACAGTATAGTTATCTTCTCCATGGCTACCAACCCCAGAACCAAACCCAATAATTTCCCTTTCATTGCCGCTTTCCAGCAAAGGGCTCTTTATCAGACGCTCATCCATGTTGGGGTCGATGCAAATGATCCATTCTGCCTTCTTGTGCAGACAATCGATCAGCCCACGCCATGGAGTAAAATCGCCTGCTCCGACAACAATGGTTCCTGTTTGATGTGTCCCTGACTGCAGGGAATGCAGCAGGTTTGCATGGTAAGATCCAAGAGCAAACTGCCTATTGCTGACTACTCTCTTTCGGCGATACCTATCGGCTGGACTGCTGATGGTACAACATGCCTTTTCTAGAATCGGGAACTTGAGATTTCTGCTCGTAACATCGAAGGTATCCACCTTTTCAAAGCAGTTCACGCCCTCCCCGGCACCAATGAAATTGTAGAAAACTGCAATGTCGGCTTCGAACTGTTCATTGATCAGCTTTTGAAACGAACTCAGCCCGTCCTTTTCAATAATCCGGTGGGCAATAGAAAACCGACAACGCCTATACAGGTCATACTTACTTTCAGTTTCAGCCGCCTCCCAGCGTTCACGCCACTGTTGAACCCACGAGGAAACGTCAGTCTCATCGTTTGATTCCGTAAAAAGCGTCACGCTAATGGCATACGGGCGATTCCGGTCTTGATTAAAAACATATCGCTTGTTCGGCTGTTGGGCCGTAGGCTTTTTCGCCAATATTTTCAGATAGGCATGGACAGCAGCGATCACCGGCTGAATGTCCTTGTTCCTAAAAACGGCAACGCTTAGACCATCGCGGGCATGCGGATGCAAGTCAAAATAGTCCTGCATTAAACGTAGCAACAACTTGGACTCGCTCGTTTCCCGGAACATTTCGGTATCGCTGAGGGAATTATCATCCTCCGTGCCCTCGTTATACTGAAGGAGCAAACGTGTCGACAAAGGCGTATCCGTCGAATCTGAGGATCCGATTCGGTGGATCAATTCTTGTCCCCTGACGTTAGCATCAAGATTATGTTGCTGGTTAAAGAGGAGTCCGGCCAATGGCGACTGTATGCTGGAAAGATCGACGTAGGCTCTCCAGATATGAGCCCTGAACGTATCCTTGCTTGGTGTCTGCCCCAGTTCCTTGTTGGCAGCATAATTGAAGCAGCGAGTGAGATAGACCACCTGGGCTTCCAGCATTTCAACCACCGAAGGATGCAGAACGGTTGCCACGCCCGATTTTTCATGGAAATCAGCATGCCATGTACTTCCAAGGTGAAGCGGTCTTGGTTCAATAATCAAGAAAGCACGGGTTAACATTCCAACCAGCGATGATTGCCCAATATCCGCCATGGAGGAAGCTTCCTCAAAAACATCTGCGTATGCCCTCCTCAGATCTGCCCAGGCAGACTGGGACTCAAAGAGGGTCGCAAAAATACCATTGTCTGCCGCATCTCCAATGAACGTATCATATTTCTCGGCAAGGGTTTTCAGTTTGGAAGACAGAGGATCGTTCTCCTGTGCCCATTCCCCGCTCAATAGATTCGTCAACACTTTCCTATTGTCCCGCTCGTCTCGGATCGAATGAAGCAACACCCGTCTGATTTCTTCATCTGCGGTCGCCTGAAGCAACTCTTCATAATATGAAATATGATAAACGGGGAGTTTGTGAATACCTGTAAGCTCCCCGATGGCGGATTCTGCTCTATGCAACAAATCGACTGAAAGCCGGTACATGTGATGTTCAGGCAACCGCCACCCAAACTTCCTGTGTAGCGGATTGAATTGCGAAGATATGACAATGGAAAACTCCAGAACTGGTTCGGCACTCTTGCTGTAACGACAATTAATCGCTGGAGACAGAAGATCGCTGCTGAATTCGATTTCGGAACCGTCCGCATTACTTAAGTTGATATGTTGGGATATGAACGGATCAATTCCCCCGATCAAACGAGTCAGATACCGACGAGCCAGCTCAGAGTTTTCCGAAATATCATCACCAGTATCAACATCATGTTTGAACAAGTCGGGTGTGATTGAAATTGTCTTGATTTTCAGCTCAGTCTCGCCCTTATGTTCAAGATAAAAATCCCGCAGAGTCATCCAAGTGGCGGTTAGTAGCACTTCAACAGGACTGCCGGATAACTTGCGGACGCTTTCCCGTTTTTCCTTCTTTTCCTGCACTTTAAACTTCAGGATTTTATCCCATATCACCACAAAATCACATTGCAGCAATCTGGCACGCTCGGTTTGGTCGTCGGTTTTAATATATTTTTTCAGCCCTTCGACAAACTGTTCTCCGGAACCATATGAACCGCAGACATCCTCGTCATCCAATGAAACGGCAGGGTCCTCTCCCTTCCCAATGACAGCAAGGACCTTATCGATTGCTTTGATCGCCTTGTCCCGTTGGCGCGCTTCAAGAAACATCGTGTAGTTATAGAACTCGGCTGATTTGTTGATGTACAGACTGAGCTGTTTTCGTTTTTGACTTAAGGGGAAACGACCCAACAGAGGCAAACCGAATTCCTGCAGACTCCCTAGCATGATGCGAGGAATATCCGCAACGTCAGTGGCATGATTAAGATCTAATGCCTCAAGCCAGTCACTAATCTGCAAAAGATCCCCTCGACCACAAATCAAAAGAGGTTTGATGATCCTATCAAAGGTCGCAAAATCATCGCCTGTGCAATCCTGTATCCCAATATGATTCAACTTCTCGATCATCCAGCTTTTAAAGCTTTGTCGCATATCGATACGCCATACAACATCGGGCTCGCAGGTGTGAAAATCAGCCAATCCCCCCGCATCCGTAACACGGTCGGCACCGCATAGCACGATCAACGTACACTTGTCCGACCGCTCCGGCATGTTGCGATAGTAGGTCAAGTTTCCGCGCTCATCTTTCCAGCCTTTTTCCCGCACCACCCGCTGCCCCTCCAGACTCCAGGTATCCGTAAGGGTTGCCGCAATTTTCAGTATCAGCAGCAGTCCATCATCCTTGAGACAGAAACTGGTAATAGCGTCGGCGATCGATAGCATCGTTGTTTCCGGCATTGCAGGTACCATGAAAATCATTTTCTGTCCCTGTGATACCTCGGAGCGGAACCGGTCAATCTGCGATTTTATATGGTCGCGAACGGTATGGGCGAAATAGTTCATTTGATATCCTCCCGAGTGTCAGCCGGGTTATGTATCAGGGCGCAGGAATCAGACAGGTGAATAAGAAATCCGGCTGCCTCAAGCATCTCCTGCAACCACTTATCGGTATCAGCCGGTAAATAAATCCCTTTTCCGTTCAGCCATTGGCTTGCCCGATCTAATCCATTGGCATCAAAGACCAAGCCATGACGCTGCTCCAGCAAGGTTTTAAACGTATCAAACGTCAGGCGGCCTCCAAGTGGAACAGTAGTCACCACAAGCAAGCGCAACAATTGTTCGTTGAGAATAAAGCGGGCTCCTGCCCCTCGTTTTGGCACCACAAAACCGATGCGTTTGGCCAATCCAACAAATAGTTTGCTGCCATAGGCTTTATCCGCCTGCTTGAGAATTTTATTGCGCCCGGTTTCATCCTCTGGAAGTTGAATGCCCGAACTACGCAAGGCCTGGAAAATTCCTTTTTCAATCTTCTTGACCGAATGCTGGGACAAACGGCGAATCACGGGACGCTTTTCCTCTGGGGCGGACACGGCAAAACGATAACCTGGCCCATCCATCCCTGTATTATTGTCTGTCACCCGCGCACTTTGCATTGCCAGCGTTCGCAACACCTGCATGGCACAGGCCGATTCCAACAGATAAATACGGTCAACCACATCAAGGTTTGTTTTCATGAGCCGAAGCAGATCAACCGCGAAAAGGTAGCCTTCCCGCCAACTGTCGGCATTGCACCAACCCGCTGCAACAAAACGGCGATCATCTTCGAGGCCATCCGTTTGTATAGGTGTATCGGGGTCAAGTCGGGAATCAACAAACTCAGCCAAATCGGTCAGGGTATCGGGACAATATCCCATCAGACCACCCAGAGTCTTTTCCAGCTCATCATGCAGCCATGCTGGGTCCTGCTCGTTTTGGCTAAGTCCAAAACCGCCTTTATCGCACCATTCGGAAATCTGCTCTTTCGATTGCCGCAGGGCATTGCAGACCTGTAAATAGAGCAACTCCCCCCCGCGGGCGAGAAACCTGTGTTTGTTCATTGTCAAATAAGTGTTTAGTGATTTCACCACATCTTGCCAAAGCTCTGGATTACTCCTTTTGGCAGCGGACTCATTCCAAATCGATTCCCCGGCCAAAAAACCGGAAGAGACCGGCAAAAAACTTTGTGCACACCAGGTACGACCGCTCCCTGCCCCTTGGAAACCGAGAAACAGGTTCTCAATGGTACGAATAATGTCTTCCTTGTCACCATCCCCGGCAATATGGATACGTTCCCGAAGTCGCGTTAATAACGCCTCGTGATGGGCACGGTGAGTCTGATGGCGCGAGTCCAGCCTGGATGCCCCGAGAAAGGAGAAAAGTTTTAGGTTCAACCGGGCCTTGGGAGCATATTCAAGCTGTTCATTGTTCCAGTCGGTAATCTGGGACGGCGAAGGCAAAGCGAGATCAAACACGCCCGACTCGCCGATCTGTTTAGGAGAAAAAACAACCAATAGAAATTCAACCAGCAATTCGCTGACTGTTTGATCCGAAACAAGCCGTCTGCCATAGAGTTGGATGGCCGGGTTTTTCATGGCCTTTGCTTCATCCGGGTTGTAGGGGAAATAGCTAAAGGACATCGGTCACCTCCAAACGTCCATCATTCACGGAAAAATGCTGTCTTCGGAATGTGTGGTCGGTCCTCAAACGAACCAGCATGATGCGGTCGTCGTCCGCCGGGATTGCACGCTCAAGAACCTGAGCCTTAAAGCGGTCCAGACGTTCAAGATAGGAGGCCTCCAGCACTTCGCCCAATTCACCAAAATGACGCATCATGACATAGTCAAGAAAAGGCACCTTCAAGGGCAGGTTCACATCGTCGATTCGGTCTTTCCCGCACAAAACCAAGTCCTTGCGCTGTTCGCCCGCGGCGCTTTTGGTCACGTGAAGCTTCAGGGCTGTTGATGTACTCCAATCCACTTGCGCCAAGACGACCTGGGCGCTCTGACGCACCTCGCTTCGACGCCGGCTCAAGGTTACATAAAGCCTGCGGTCATTCTGCGTTGATCCTTCCGGCAACCGCACCCCGGTAAAATGCTCCTGCAGTACATGGTAGATCTTCCGTTCCAATGTCGTCTTTTCGTTGAACCCCAGTTGAACCTCAGTATTTTGCCAGGCCTGCCAATCCAGCAAAGTAGGTGAATTCAGATACTGACCCAGATAGTTCTTATCCTCCGATTTGAATTTATACAGAAAAAAGAGCATGCGGCGAACCTGCTCACGCGCCTGATCAGGTGTCATATCGCCATACACCGTCTCGCGGGAACCGTGCCTGCGCAACTTTTCAAACTCTTCGTCCAATGTTTCAATTCCCAGCTTAATGGACGATCCGTAATTAAGCAGCCAGAGCCGATGCTCCCAGTGGGGAGATGGCCGTTCTCCAAAACCCTGTTTCTCAACTTCCAGCACTGCCTTCATTTCCCAAGCGGAAGCATCCGGAGCGCAACCATTGTCCCCAAAAAAACGATTAAAAAATAGATACTCCGCAACGAGGGGTCGTGGCCTTTGCTGCTGCAAGGCTTGTATATCGGCCTCCTCCAGTCCCGCGGTTACCAGGTAGGAGAGATGCTCCGTAAACTGACGAATCGTAAGGCGAGTACCATATTCATACATCCTGCGGTAGGCGAGGAAAATACGACCCAGCACCCGGCCTTGCTCGCGCCGGAGCAAATCAACGTTGAAATAAATGGGGCAGGTTTCACTGCAATCGCACTTCCCACACACTGCCCAGCGGTCAGGGGACAGCATTTTCACGAAGATTTGCCGAGCCAGACTCAAATTATCCATACGAGCCAGATTAAATACACGAAATTCAATAGAATCCAGCGCGAGAACGGCCTCGCCACTGTCGGTGCTGATTGCATCAAGCACCTGACTCTCCAGGGAAACAGGATTCCCACCGAAATGCTCAGGGTGACGCTTAATCAGATCCAGCAAGGTTCCAGTGTTTGATACCAACAAAAACCTGCGTTCATTCCCGACAAGTTCGCTAAGCAGGGCGGAATCATCGTTTTTATCGCGCTCACTGAGGTCTTTTATGATGGATATGGAACCGACATCTTCTCGAATCCGTGGAGGGTCTTCCAGTGGCGCAATGGAAGCAAATCCGCTTAACCGTTTGTAGATCTCCAGCGCAAGGGTGGATTTACCATCTCCAGCATGACCCGTTAAAATAACATGGCGTCCATTTGGGGCTCTCAATTCCTCATGGATGATATCCGCCAGGGGATGAGCCACATGAATCGAGGCAAATTGGGCATTACAGGCCTGGGATTCAGCCAACGCATTTTCATTGCTTCCTCCGGAACGTTGAAGCGAATTGAGGTAGCCTACAAATTTGTTTGAACATTTAACATCTCCCGAGCTCTCATGCATTTCTTCAAATAACTTATTGTTAGGATTTGCAGCAGACAAACTGTCATCTATCGCATCAAATATGAGTGAAACAATCTCTTTCCGTTTTGTATCATTCTTCAAAGCATCAAATAAGCTATCAGATATCAAAGCATATTCCACCAACTCATCTAATGCGCCAGGGCCTCCAATTGTCTGTGTTGACCTGAGAGCTAATTCCTTCCCTTCCTTGGGCACCAACTTCCAAAATGAGGAAGTACGTAGATGGAAGAATGGCGTATGTGGCCTACAACTACTTTTAGTATTGGGCAATAACTCGGAAAGCAGATCAGAGAACATTTTTTTGAACGGTTCTCGAAAGAATATCTTTCCGGTTGAAAACTTCTGCTTCTCTAAGAGTTTAATCACAGATAACAACGCAATCATTTTATGCGGATTGAAGGCATGCCCTCTCCAACCCAATTTGCTAATTTCCACTTTAAGGGAATCAAGCATAATTCACTCCTGTACACACAAGTTTTTTCCGATTTCATTAAGAGACTGACTCAACAATCCAATAGCTTCTTTTATATCTTTATGAGTTGTGTCTCTCCCGATGGATATTCTTATTGTGCTTTTTGACAATTCACTATCACATCCAATTTCTATAAGTACATGAGATGGCGTAACGCTTCCGCCTGAACAAGCTGCTCCCTTGCCAACGGACAAGACTTGTAATTTGTCGATGAGCAGATCAGCCGGAATGCTTGGGAACGCAATCGAAAACACCCCTGGTAAGCGTGGTGCACCTATTGAGTGAATAACGATCTTGGGGAAAACAGATTCGATCTGTGCGACCAACTTTTTCTCAATCTTGGCAATTTCTGAGAAAAGCCCTTCTTGAATATATCTTTGACTTGCAGAGCATGCTTCCCCAAACCCCACTATAGCTGGAACATTGCTCGTTCCCGGACGCAGCCCCATTTCTTGTCCACCTCCCCGGAATGGACGCGTCCATGGCCAACGCCGGGGCCCTCCGCGAACAAACAGGGCGCCAACCCCTTTGGGGCCATACATTTTATGGGCGCTAAAGGAAGCAAAATCACAGTTGACCGACTGTACGTCAAAAGGAACCTTTCCCAGTACCTGAGCAGCATCGGTATGGAAATAGGCTCCATTTTCATGGGCGAGATCCGCCAATTTTGCAATCGGCTGCAAGGTGCCCAACTCATTGTTGGCCGCCTGCACGGAGACCAGAAGGGTTTTCTCTGTAATCAAGTTCTGGGCGGCCTTGAGATCTGTCACACCTGTCCGGCTTACAGGCAATTTGATGACTTCAAACCCGTGCCCTTTGAGCAAACGCGAAGGCTCTAAAACAGATTTGTGCTCAATAGATGAAACTACAATCTGGTTGCGTTCGGTTCGCGGGGTCAGCAGTACCCCCAGAAACAGAAGGTTGTTGCTTTCGGTAGCTCCGGAAGTAAAGATGATTTCGGACGGATGGCAATTGATCAGGTTGCCTATCTGTTCTCTAGCCTTTTTGATCGCAGCGGCGGCTCTGCGCCCCATGATGTGGCTGCTGGAAGGATTCCCGTATTCCTCATTCCAGTAGCGCCGCATGGCCTCCACCACCTCGGGGGCACATGGTGTTGTCGCACTATGATCCCAATAAATCATTTTCATATCTTCCTACAAATGACAGATGGTACAGGCCAGCTCTTCGCCATCGTCCAAGTCGCCATCCCAAATATCTTTCAGTTTCTGGTTTCCCTTGAAAGCCTTAGCTTCTCTGGATTTGCGCTTTTCATACTCTTCTTTTATTTGTGCTATCCGGTCTGGGTGCGCCAACTCATCCAGGCTCTCCCCCTGATTCCAGGTGTAGCGTTCACCTGTTGCCAGGTCAAATTTTTCATAGGATTTTGCTTTCTCAAAAAGGTCCGGATGATTTTCCAACAGTCCCGCCCATTCGCGCTTTTGTTGAAAAAAGCAAAAGTAGCAGCCAGAACGGGAGCGCCAAGCGTAGTATTGGGGCAAACCCAATCCTGAATTCTTCAAAATCCGCATCACATCATCGTGCCGGATGTTGTCCTCTACAAAAGGCAAGACCGTCGTAACATTCGGTTTGGTAGAGATATATCCTTTCCGATGGGGTTCGTCTGCCCGGATACCAACATAGCTGATAACAGGATCATCACCGATATAGTCTTCGTAGGGTTTAAGTTTTAAATATTCAGTACACCATCTCGAGTCAGGCGAGGGTAAAAAACCTCTTTTCAACTGTAATATTTCATCAAAGCCATAGCCCGAAGAGTATTTTAGGTAATGAATTTGTTGCCCCAGATAGGCTTCAAGCTTAATTAGGTACTCATATGTTTCATCAAGTTCTTTTTCCGTATCACAGAAAACATATTCCACATTTGGTATTTTCCCACGCATATAAACAGCCAGAGCAGAGCTGTCCTTGCCGCCGGATAGCGCGATGATATGACGAACCGGTTTGTCGGTCTGATCGGTTTTCTTTTTGTTTATATCCATGACTTCCTTCCTAAACAGCCTCTAATCAAATTCAATTTGACCCAGCAATTCCCGCAATGCGGCTGCGAGCACGCGGGGGGAGCTTTTGCTTCCCAGCTTTTTGAGCTGGGGTTCCAGTTTTTTCCGCAATACATTTTTTTGCTTCATTTCAATAGCGGTCAACTCCGGGCCGCTATCCCCATAGTTATGCCAGGTTTGGCGGAACAGCTCGCCCATACCCTCCGCAAGGCCCTCAAAGCTCTGGATATCCATATCAGTCCACTCCTCGAAGGGGCGATTGGCAATCAGTGACAATGCGGGACGTGCATTGTCGCCATCAGCGATTCCATTGTTCACGCAATTAAGGAAGGGGGTCAGCACCTCGTGCTTAATACGCGGAGCAAGCCAGGTAGCCCTTCGCTCCAGCTCATGCCATCCGTTCATATTTCTCGAAAGTCCACATTTCCCCAGCAATAGATTCCTGTTTTTCTGAAGGAGCTTCTGTGCATGGTTACGTAGCGTGGACAAGCTATTATTCAGATGCTCAAAGAAACAATCCATATCTTTTGTACGCTTCTCCCCCTGCATGAATGGGTCCAACCCAAAACAACGCGGAAGGTCGATAAATAGCAATTCCTCCGGAGAGGCGGCCTGCAGCAAGCAGTCCCTCATTTCCACTACAGCAGTATTCTTGATCTGTGTCGTTTTTAATGTAACGGGAGGGATGTTGTTCAATACGCGATATAAAGCTCGCACCACAGATGCTGTTTTAGCCGGTTGTTTAAAGCCTTTTGCCAGTCGTTCAACTACTGCCTTTCGTGTGCCATCCAACCGTGCCCCCGAGACCGAAAATAGATCAGGTCGTCGTTGCAACAACTCAAGGTGAGCTGCCTGGATATCGGGAACAAAGGTGTTTTCGCGGTACAGGAACAAATCATCCTGATAAAGCAGGTAAAAGGCCGTAAACAAAATAGGGTGAACACCATCGGGAAGGCCGTAAGGCACTTCCGCCAGTTTTCCAAACAAATCCACTAGTTCCACCCGCTGGATCTGGTCTGAAAAAACCATTTGATCCATCAAGTCCCAGCAGAACCGCAAGTTACGATCATTGGATTTCGGTGGCGCTCGGAATCTCCACTTTCCTGAATCAGAGTCGTAGTAGTGTATTCCTGTAGCAAGTAAAACCGATTCATAGACGCTACGCTCCGGGGGATATCCTTCAATCCCTAAGCATTCCTCCGTGCACCGGTCAAGCATTCGCTCCAGTAAACAGCGGCGGGCCGACGAAGCCGCTCCTGATATTTTTTTTCGTACAACCAATTCGTTCCGGACATACGGACTTTTGCTGTAAATCTGATCGCAGACAGAAGAAAGCAGCCGGGCCACATCCACAGGCCTCTGAGGACGCTGATCGGCTCCATTCCAGATCCACTGGCATGAATTACCAACAGGCGCAGATCGGGGATCAAGCAAGGTCTGTAAGAGCTGGGCAATATGCTGTTCCCCCATGACAAGCCGAAGACTCAGCTCACGACGTGCAATTCTGTCATCCCGCAATTCTTCGGTATTCTCTTCAACCCAGCGAAGGCAGGCCACCTCCTCCACCACACCGCGCAACGCATCAATTTGCCGGGGTAATGCCACAATCAGCCGTTGCCGCCCCTTTGTCTTTTTCTTTGCTTCCGCTTCAAGCGCTTTTGAGCTTGTTTGTGGCAACAATATCAGAATGGTGCCCGCCGCATCTTCGGGACTCTCCGCGCCTTCCAGCACGTTCGCTCTCAAATTCTCCACATAGATCAGGTTGAAGTAGCGATGCACACCGGTTTTTAAGCTATGGCGCCGAGCAACAAGAGTCCGTTTGGGCAGATGATGGCACAATGCCTCCAAAGGAGAGGTACCCTCCATCTGGAGTTTCCGCCGCCCTTCGTTTATCCGAGCCTCTATATCGACATCGCTCCCTTCCCAGACCCGATACGACCCATCCAATCGGCGATAGATCAAAACAGACTGCTGCCTCAAGATTTCAAGTTCTTGCTCAACCGTAGCAAAATTAGAAGTCGCGCAAGCAAGGGTCTGTGACGTAGCTCGCAATGGACATATTTCCGACAGCACATTCAGCAATGCAACAGACTGAACCAACTCAAATTGAAATGGTGTGAGATGCTGCCTGCTGTTGATTATATCGTTCGCCTCCAGCAAGCGCTTTGCATGCGGCAATCGAGCTAGCCCAGCCTCGAAGTTGGCCAGCAAATAGGCGTATATGTGGTGCAGTCGAATAAAGTTATCACCCTCGCACAGGAAGTGATCAAGGTAATCTTGCAAGCCGAAAGGTTCATAACTGGTTAGGTACGAGAAGATTGACCGCTCATTCTGAGCCAACCGTCTGAACAAGTGCGGCATGGCCAACAAGACGCTGGGGTGTAGTGGCCACGCATTACGCGCCATTTCCTTGAACTCGGAAATTTCAACCCCCAGGGGCAACGGCATTGCACCGTTTTGTATTTGGGTCACCGATTCATCTATTGCATCGGAAACAGATAGAGGAAGCGGGGCGGAAGGTTGAAGGGCGGATGCCACCATCTGCATGGTGGTTGCCGCCGACTCGCTAAACTGAATCGGCTGGAAACGCTCCTGAACCTTGTTCCATTCATTTCTAAGCGTTCGGTCAGAAAGTTCGACATAATCATCGAACATTTGGTGCAGGGTGATCAAAAAAAGCAACGGCGTTTCCGATTGCCGGTTGGCATATTCCGCCAGTTCCTGAAAAATATAGACATCCCCGCCACTCCGATCCTGAAGGGCATACTCCAATGTTTTCCCTGCTTCGTCGACAAGAAGAAGAATACCAGCAAAACTCTGTTTCCCTGCTTCCTTCGTGAGTGCCGATAAAAACTTCAGGATGGTAGCCGTGTCCCGCCACGCATTGTCTTTAAGCGCAACCTCCATCCTCAGGCATAACTCCCGAACAGACTTCAACTGCTTCAGTTCCGACAAGGTAACGAGCATGCCTTCAAGAAGCAGCTGAGCGACAGGCCGACGCCTTGCTGTTACAGGGATAGGGAGGAACCCTTCTCTCTTTCCTGGTGATTTACGAACGTTTTTCAGTTGAGACTTCAAATTTGACGGCAACAGTTTGGCCGTCTGAGCGGCCTGCTTCGAGTCCTTACTGAGAAGCTGGCACAAGAAAACGGCAAACGCCGATTTTCCGGTGCCATATGGACCGGTCAAGGCAAATGCACGCTGTCCATTTTTTAATAGCAGCCCCTGGATTAGCCGTTCCAATGAGTTGGCTACATTAGGAGTTAAAATGTAGCCGGAAGAGTGGTTCAAATCGTGCCAGTCGTTATGAAGGTTAATAGATCGCTGAAAACGGGGAGCAACACCGGTATAGTGTGACCTTTTCAATGCCTTTGCCATTAGGCACCCCCCCGACGATAATAGTCGTCCAACAGCTGATCTGCATCTTCCAAGCTAATATTACAGTGTATCTGTGCTATTCCAGCGGACTCCGTAAAGTTAAATTGAGTTCCCCACTTCGGGCTCTCATGGAGTTCCTGAACAGCCTCAACCAATGTATTTTCGTCAAGCATAAAAACCTGTCCAGGACTATACTCTTTGTACAGCACTCGCTGAATTGTCATCGCACTCTTTTTTTCTTTGCCGAGATATTCACATATTGCATAACCGATGACTTCGGGGGGCAAAGAAGTCTTTCTGCCAATTGAAAACCTGAACATCCCTCCATCGTTCATTGGTTGAATAAGATTCAGCTCTTGCAACGGGCATTCGAAAGACTCTTCCCCAGCCTTTTTCTTTTCAAAACGCCGGGTACCGCAATAGGACCGGATATAGCAATCAACATCCCGCATGATAATGTTGTCGGACGGGGCTTTCTTCCCCGCATCGACCAAACGCAGAGCGGCCTCAGCAACATCCCGCTTTGAAAACTCGGGTTTTCGCAGATAAGAAAAAAGTGCTGTTCCGGCAGTTTGAAAAACGGGATTAGTAACAAGCTTCCAATGCAAAAGCCACCAAGACGCATTATCCTCTAAGTATGGATCCCAGCCGTTTTTCTCATCAAGCAGTTTCCGTCCAAAACTTGATACCGTTCTATCCTCAAGAATACCGGTCATTCCACACCAATATTTGATACTGTCGACCATGTTTTTACCAACTCCAAGATCCACAATGGCATTGCTATCAGAGAAATGTTTTTTTCCATTAATAAATTCAAATCCCTTTTCCAACCATCCAAACCTCAAAACAAAGGTCTGGTGTCCAGAAAATTTGCATCTTTTTTTAAAGTTTTTCATTTGTTAGTTGTCCGATTGTTCGATACACTTGCGCCACCAGCCTTCACCCACTCGTCCACCTCTGAAAGCTTGAATCGAAAAAGCCTCCCAAGGCGATGGGCCGGCAAACCCATCTTCTCTATCCAACGATATACAGAGTCTTTATTCACGTCCAGATGCGCAGCCACATCTTCGACGCCGACCCATCGTTCTTCATTTGCCATTTCGTTCCTCTTCACCAGTTGTCGGTCAAATACCTATGAGCACCAATGAAAACAGATTATAATATATATGAACTGGCCAATGCCGTCAAGGACAAAACCAAACAACTTCTTTCTGTCGACTTGTTGGGAAAAGCAGTGACCTCGATGAGTTACTCTGGCCACGTCCCGTGCGGGAGAAGTCTCCGCGCCCAGTGCTTTTGGACACCAACAAACACCCACGCCGGGATGATCTGCCCTGAGATACATACCGGAACGAGGACACGTTTGTAGAGACTTGAACCGCCAGGAAGGAATCCCTCCAAACGGTCTATGGCGGGAAGGCGGGTCTCTGGATCGTCGAAGGTGAGAAGCTCCCCGTATACGAGGCCACAGTCGCCCGCTGTGGCGTTTTCCGGTACCGGCTCAAGGATATATGGATATGGTTGCCAAGTCCTCCAAAGCGCGCCTGTGCCTGCCTGTGCGTGTCTACACGCAAACAGGTGGCCGCGGACGACCATCTCTTTCAAGAGGATGAGACGGCGGAACCGCTTGTGGTTTTAGTAGCCTCGCTTGGATGTCGTAGAAAAAGGTTTTTTTTCTTTGGCTTGCACATTCATTTCTGTTCTGACACCTAAAAGGTGGGGATTACTTCGAACAACCATTTAACATGACTTTAGCTCCTGTGCTAAAGAGCAGCCAACCCTTTGACATATTGGCGGCTCTTTGTTATATTTCGAATTGCGAATAACTCTAGCAGGGCCGTTCCTGCCTATACGGACAAGGACGGTCGAGGCGGACGCATGCGCGCCCGCAGATGCCTTGTGCCGCGAGGTACAGGGACGGTCTCTGCTAGAGCCGTTCGCACATCTGCGGGCGCTTTTTTTATGCCCTGAAGATGCGAAAACCTATCTGCAGGAGGTCTTCATGCGTAACATAAGCGGCTTGCGTCATGGCAGCGAAGGTATCGGCGATTGTTTCGAGACAATTAATGATGCCAAGAGGAGGGTTATGCCTCTCCTTGTTCTCATGAGCAGTATGGCGGAACTCAACCCCACCCTCGGCGCGGTCTTTACAAACGAGGATCTCGGGGACATCGGGATGTTCCTTAGAGATGAATTTGGCGAAGTATTCAAGGCCGTCGAAAGAATAGACGCCATTTGCAGGCGGAATTTTATCAAGTGAAACAACGGGTAAGAAAGTGAGCCCTTCGATAGGCAAGAACTATTCTAAATCGCCTTCTAACAGCCTGCCTCTTCCTTAAAATCCACGGATAATCTGTAACTTGTGAACTCCAACGGGTGCAGAACGCCTTAAGGAGTAACTTTTGCCCTGTATATTGCGGGGTGGCACAATAAAATACCATGGAGCGCAGGCAGGGTAATATAAATATATAACCTTTTTTCAGTAGGCATACGAACATGGCCGCGGGGATTTCCTTGCGGCTTTTTTTATTTCAAGGGAAGGAGGAGTAGATGACCGGAGAGATGTACGCCATAACGCAGGATGGTGTTTCCGACGTCGGCGAGAGATGGCCCCTTCATGCCGCGGTAGCCCGGGCAACAGGAGGGACGTTAAAGCCCTTTGACCGTTACCAGGGGCCGTACATAGTTATGGGCGAGGACGTTAGGGCCGGGACTCCACCTTATGACGCCCCTGTTCTGCTGGTGGGGGTTAAAAGGCTCTGGATACTTGAGGACAGGTACGGCAAAGCGACGATATACCGCGAGGACACCGATGAAACTTCTGAGCCCTTTGAGTGGGACGATGAAATAACGGCCGTGAGCCTCGCAAAGAAGATACTGGAGGAAAAAAGATGAAGATATTGCATACAGGGGATATTCATTTTAAAGGTGACCTTCTGGAAGAGATCGCTAAATGCACTAACCATCTCCTGAAGACGGTGAAGGAGGCCTCTCCGGATGTGGTCGTGCTTGCAGGAGACCTTTTTGATGAGAGACAGACTTATGATTCTCAGACCTTTCTGGCGGCCATGGACTTTGTTCGCAGGCTTTCCGGCCATTCACCTGTACTCATCGTAAAGGGAACGCCTTCGCACGACGGCCACACCCTTGAGTTTCTGAGAAGCGAAAGGGTGTATGTGTCTGAAAGTCCGGAACAGGTCGTTTTGACGAAAGATAGGACATTAGAGTCCTATGCCGGAGGCCCTCTATCGAGAGCGAAGGCGCTATTTTCATGTCTTCCCTCGGTGTCCAAGGCCGGTGTGTTGTCCGTCATGGGAGGAGACCTCAACGGTTCGAATTTCAACACCGTGGAGTTGATGAGGGACGTTCTGGCCGGCTGGGGAGAGTCCAATGCAACCATAAAAGCGTCAGGCGTCCCGGTTATCCTGGTCGGTCACTTGAGCGTAATGGGTGCTACTCTTTCGACTGGTCAACAGATGGTAGGAAGGGAAGTCGAGCTCGGAGTTGGAGACCTGAGGATGGCCAGGGCGGACCTTGTCTGCCTGGGACATATCCACAAGGCGCAGAACTGGTCGGAGGTCTTTTACTGCGGGTCTCTTACCCGCCTGAACTTCGGCGAGGAAGAGGAGAA
>JBHHXT010000060.1:0-24486 GCA_046757165.1 bacterium
TTCCTTTGCTGGCTGGCGATCTTGAATTAGGTTTTCTGCCAGACGCCAGTCTGATTCGAATTCATGAGTTGTTTACAATCGAAAAGTCAAGAATTGTCAAAAGATTCAGTTTCGTCAAAATGAAGAAATTGGACGAAACTTTGACTCTCCTCGGAAAACTCTTCCAGCCCATTTTGATGTTCTCGAGAGTTCTCGAGATAAGGTAACATTTGCTCTACGGCCTCTTTCAGTGCCGTCCATCCTACGAAGAGCTCGGCAGCGTCCGAGCCGTAGTTGACCCCGTGAAGCGGGGCATCATGGGCATGATTCTTGAGAACAATTCCATATCGCTCCGGTTCAGCGGCGGCGCCGTCCGCTAGAACCGCTTTTATTAGGTCGCCTCGCCCTATTTCTCTTCAATGATGTTGTAGACCTCGAAGACCGTTGGCTTCGCCTCGATACCCATCTCTTGCAGGATCGGCATCAGCTTTTCGCCAAAGGCGTCAAGCTTGGCCTGACTCTCGAAGACGTCAATCACCTGTAGGCGCTGCCTGTCGCCATAGGCGATGTGGTACCTCTGTCCATCGGGGACTCTGAGGCCGATTTCCGTAAGCCGACGGATGACCTCGTCGTATTTGGATGCGGTCGCCCCATCCACTTCAAACATCACGAGTATTGCCATGTCGTCCTCCTTTCTTTGAATTTCGTAGTGTTTGATATCATCCTTCCCGCGACTTTCGCCGGATATGACAATTTTGGGTTTTTGATTTATCCTCTGAGCGCATCAACAAAGATTCCCGGGATATGGCGAAACCCGGGGTTTACTTCAAACCTGGCCAGTCTGCGCCCCACGGTGTGCGCCCGTTTGTGGGTCACAAACCAGGGTGGCTTCGGGGACAGGTGGAAATGGCCGTGCACCAGCGCGCGTGGAAAGGGATGAAAATTAGCGTAAACCACGCTTTTTTGAGGTTTGTCAAACAAAAAGGCATTATGGACCACGCCGATGCCACTTTGGATATCTTCAGGAGTATGCCCTGGAAAGGCTCCCCAGGTGCACGAAGAAAGGAGGTAATTGACCCCGGTCCAGGCATTGACGCCGATTCCGCCATAGTTCAATTCAGCGATAAAACCTTCGAACCGTGAGCCAAGCTCTTTGATGGTTTTTGGGTGAATAATAATATTGGCGCCCAGCGTCCCACTCAATTTTTCATTACAGAATTTGATAGCGTTCTCAAGAAACTCACTGGCGTCAGAACCCGGCAAGCCGGTCTGCGCCAGGACACCGCCGAAAAATTCTTCTTTGAAACAGACCTCATCCTTTGCATATGCATCCAGTCCAGTGACCAGGGTTCGGGGAACATCCTTTTCCGGCGCATCTAAGATCTGTGCATTGGGGTGAGCCGCCACGACAGATTGTTGCCGGACCTTTGCCCTCGGATAATACGCTTTTCGGCGTGGAATCTCGGCAAATATCTTGCTGACGGCATCCAGAAGTTTTGCGCTTTGTTGCCATTCCTCAGGCAAGACCAGGACTTGCGAGGCAATGCAGTTGAACCCCGCATTGTGATACTTTTGAGTTGCAATATGTTCGGCATGGTAGCGGATATCGGCATCCGTCCAGGGTCCGGGGACCACGATGGTTGGCGAGCACCCTCCCAGCTCACTGGTAATGGGTTTGGTCAAGAGAGGTTTCTTAGTCTCCTTGCGCTTTTGACCTTCTCCTCCAGGACCGTAGACAATCGCATCATGGGTCAGATGCGAGCCGGTCACGTGAATTTCCTCGATACCTTCATGAGAGGTTAGGTACGCGCCGACCTCCGCTCCGCCATAAACAATGTGCAGAAAACCCGCCTGGATAAAAGGTTCGAAAATCTTTTCAAAAATCGGCCCCAAATATTCATTCACCGGATTCATTTTGAGAATGCAGACCTGTCCTTCAGCAAACATCTTGTACAAAACATCAAGTGGTGGGATGCTTGAAATATTTCCAGCGCCTAAGATCAGCGTGACCTTCCCGTGAGGCGATTTTTGCTTGTAAAAGACAGCCATTGTGTCCGTGAGGTTTTCCCGCGTAACCCCGGACTGCATCCAAACCTCGGCGGTGACGCCATTCAATAAGAGTCTATCGAAGATGGTCAGCGGGAACACCGTTGCGACCACCTGGCCATCTGCTCGCGGACGAACAGAAGGCAGCTCTCTTTTTTGGCCTTTCTCGAGAGCTGCTAAGGTCTTCATCAAATTGGTCAAATAAGAAAGCACGGCCCAGGGACCGCTCATCCATTCCTCTCCAACGCCTGCCGTATTCTCAACAATTCCTTTTGCTTTCACGGCTTCCCCGGCCCAATGGGCAGCGTTCTCATCTATATTCTTCTGAAGTTGTTGAAGATAGCCGATTTTCTCTTTAATAGGTAAAGCAGCCCACTCATGCTTATGTTTTTGCAGCGTGTTGACCATCTCATCCATTTTTGTTGTTTGCATTCGTATTCCTTTCTGATGTTCTTGCGGACTCCCGCGGTTGCGATTGTACGCCTATTGCTCATTACGTAATCCACCATTTTCCGGATCAACGTTGCTGTCGAAATAATTGCTGTGTCCAAGCAAACGCGCCGTGTTGTGAGAGGTCAAGCGGATGTACGTTGGCATGAGAATGCGGCGGCGAGTACCGGAACTGGCAGGGAGATGTTGTCGGAGATATCTTCCTGTTTTTTCTCGGAGGCTCGAGAGGCGGTGCTTGCGAAATCAGGAGGGCTGTCTAAGAGGTCAACTTTTTCAGTCATTTCCACGAAAGCTTTCGCAGGCGCCCGGCGTCGGCGCTATCGCTGACGTCGTTATGGATAAAACTCCACCTCCAGAAACCGAACGAACAGCACGCAGCCGGTTTCTGTGTCGGTGGGTTCATCCACGTATCCTGATTCAACGTGCCAGAAATCGCCTTCGGCGAAATGGATGTCATTGCTGACGCAGCTCCCTTCAACCACAAAAGTCGCCTCCTCTCCGCGGTGCACGTGTCTCGGCAAACGACTGCCGGATGCCATCCTTACCAGGGCTGTTCGGTACCCCGTTTCGGGATCCTGGAACAAGGATTTGATCTCGATTCCCGGAAACAAAGGCTCCCAGGCTCTGGAGCCTGCACGTACAATTTCCGCTGCCGGCTGTTTTTGGTCGACACCTGGCCGGGCAGAGATTTGAGATAGAATGTTTTGTTTGACAAAGGCCGGTGGGGCTTTCGGCTGGCACTCGAGGGCGAGCGCCCCGGTCACGAGCTCGTATTCAGAAATCAGGCGATTGCATTCGTGACATCCTCCCTCGAGATGTCTGAGCACTAACGTTCGCTCTTCTACAGAGAGGGCATTAAGGCCGAAGCCAGGCAGGAGTCTTTTTATTTCAGCATGTCTGACTTTTTCTTTCATCTGAATATCCGTTCACTAAGCTTCTTTGTAGACCAGTAAAGCCTTTCTCAGTTTCGCCATCCCGAGCCGCATCCGGCTCTTGACGGTTCCAAGGGCTATTCCAAGTTCTTCAGCAATTTCAGTTTGCGACAATCCTTGCTCTTGTGCCAGACGAATCACGCTCATTTGTTCTTTCGGGAGCGTGGACAGGGCGTGCTCCACAGCCTGCTTGAGCTGTGCGAGATTGACCTCGGATAAAGGATTAGGCCCATAGTCATCGGTGTGAAACCTCAGGGGTATCTCATCGAGTGGAGCAAATCTCCTGGTTGAAGCCGACCGTGAGCGGAGAAGGTCGATACAATGGTTGCGGCACATCACGGTCATCCAAACCACAGGATGCCCGCGCCTCTTGCTGTACGCCCCCCTCTGTTTCCAAACCTTCAAGAAAACGTCCTGCAAAGCATCGGCTGCCGAGGTTTCGTCCCCAAGCAGTCTGACTGCCAGACCGTAGAGCCTGGCAGAATAGCGGTCGTAAAGAACGGCAAAAGCGTCCCGGTCACCCTCCATGACGCGTTCAAAGAGTTCGACATCGTCGGTGTGTTTCTCTGTCTGATTACCCATTTTGTCTGGCGACGGATGCCAGTCTTCCATAGATGAAACTGGGTTACAAATTCCTGGAAGATAATAAGACCGAGGGATAACTGCAATTGATTTTCGCATGAAGGTTCTATGGGGCCGGTTGATGCACAGAATTTGGACGATGAAGTCGAGTACGGACTTAGTAGCTCAGAACTAAGTAAAGTACGAAACAACCAGACAATTCGATCAACTGGTTCTTTATTCATCCGGGTTACGCGCAGGAATGGAGCAGGTTTGCGACGGAGGCCATCAACGTTGAAAAATGAAGCGCTTCGCTTTCAGCTCGAACCGTGGCAGGCTGTTGTGAGCGACGGGCGTGACCGTTGGGCGCAAGTTGAGCGCATTCTTGATACGTGTTGCGACTTTGTTTGCAACTTCATGTTCATCGCAGCCAGCCGTGCATTCAATTTCAATACTCAAGACGTCCAACGCTCCCTGTCGAGTAACGGTGACCCGGTATTCTGTCACCTCGTCGACGGCCCGCACCAGATTCTCGATAGCGCTGGGGTAGACGTTGACGCCGCGCACGGTAAACATGTCATCCTGCCGGCCGATGACTCCACCCTGGCAACGAACGAAGGTGCGACCGCACTCACAGGTCTCGTTGGTCAACTTGACCATGTCTCCGGTGCGGTATCGAATGACAGGATAGCCGAATCGGCCCAGGTTCGTGAGCACCAGCTCGCCTTGCTGTCCGGTCGGTACGGGCTTGCCAGAATCAGGGTCGATGACCTCGGCGATAAACTCTGTTTCGTTGATGTGCGTGCCGCCAGGTTGTGCCTGGCACTCAAAGGAGTGTGCGCCGATCTCGGTGGCGCCGGCGTGGTCGTAGCATTTGGCGCCCCATGCCTCTTGGATGCGTTTTTTTATGGCCGGAATGTTGGCGCCCGGCTCACCGGCGTGGATAGAGGCGCGGATGGAGAGCGTGGCCAGGTCAAAGCCGGACTCCTGCGCCACTTCTGCCATGCGCAACGCGTACGTTGGGGTTGAGCAGAACGCGGTGCTCTCCGTGTCATGCATCAGCTTCAGGCGTTGCAGGGAATCCCCGCCTCCGCCCGGAATCATCATCGCGTTGATCTGGCGCGCACCTTCGACCGCGGCCCAAAAGCCGATAAAAGGCCCAAACCCAAACGCAACAAAAAGCCGGTCTCTGGCACTCAAGCCGGCGCCGGCGAGAACAAACGCCCAGCACTTGCCCCACCACTGCCAACTCTCCGCCGTGTCCGGGACTTTCAGGGGAATTCCGGTTGTCCCGGATGTTTGGTGGAACCGGGTGTACGCGGTCTCAGGATAAGTCAAATTGCTCCCGAACGGTGGTTTGTCTGCCTGGTCCTCGAGCAACTGCTGCTTGGTAGTAAACGGCAATCTTTGCAGCGCTTCAAACGTGGTGAAATCATCGGGTTCTGCGCCCAAATCCCGCAGCCGTTTGGTGTAGAAACCATTCTGTTGATGCAGCTCTGAAAGCAGCTTGCGCAGTTTTGCCAGTTGCAGCGAGGCGAGGCGTTCGCGGGGCATGATTTCAAGTTTTTTGTCGAAATAGGTCATTGCCAGGTGCTGTCCTCGGGTTCGGAGAAGGTAGATAGGCTGTAGGCTGTAGGAAGAGAATCGATGAGAGATCATACGAAACTTCAAGCTTTTGAGTTTGCTGACGAATTGGCATTGAACACCTTCAGCAACAATCAAGGTGTTGCGCAAAACCTAATGGCCTAAAAGTCTACAGTCTAAACACCTGATTCTACCGATTCCTGCCTTTCATGTTCATAGATCGTAGTTTTTGGGAAAAAATCTGACCAGCAGAACCAGAAAATCTTGTTATAATGCGGAATGGGGCGCAATCGCGTCCCATTCAGCTTGCCAGAAACACAGAGTCCGTCGATGCGCCACGTCGAGCGCGTTTCAAGGTCCTGGAATTTCTCAGCTTCAAGCGCGCGGAATGTGGCCGTCTGTCCCGCCTGGAGTTTTCTGGAGTAGAGTTGAACAAAATCGCCGTCGTCGGAGGCAAAGAAGACGACCGGCTCGTTGCCAATGGTATCCTCAATCGTTTTGGCGTCTTTGAACATGCTCAATGCGTATGCTCTTGCTTCACCCGCAAGCGTTACCCCGTTCACGTAAGCCTTCAACGGCAACCGCTGGTCGACCTGGTTTTGTAAGGGGTAAACAAGATCCGGGCTTGCCGGGTCGATGACCGACGCCCGTGCCAGCAGCTTGAGGTAAAAGGTGTCCCGCCACTCTTTGGGGCGAATCCACACCTTCGAGTCAGGGTACACCCGTTTCCATGACTGCAGGCTGGTCATGACGGTAGGGAGGGGGGTGAGCTGGTTGTCCCCGTCTGTGGTCTGGTTGTAGATTTGCTGAAAAGCCAGATTTTTGTTCTTTTCATAAAACACCATGTTGTTGGCCACAGCAGACGAAATGCAAATATTTGGCCGGGCGAAATGACCGGACATTTCGTAGGCCATGGAGCTGTGGGCAAGGATACAATGCGTGGAGATGAAAGGGGTCTCTGAGTCGGTTTCGTACACGATGTGGGGTCGGCGCTGCAATCTCGCGACGTACGCAAAGGGCTTGCCGTGAGCATCCAGCACGCCTACGATTTCCTCTTTCTCGCCGAAGCGTTTGATGGCCTCGTCGAGTGAAATGTGGATAGGGTCTCGTACGGGCTTGAACATGAGCCCCGCGTGCATCAAGAAAGCAAAAAAGGAAATGCCCCCAATGAGCACGGCGGCCGCAAGCACCACCCCTCTTGTGCTGTCGTGCTGCCAGGCCAGAAACCCTGACGAGGCGAGAAGGCCGAGGCTCAAGACGTAGACGGGGAGCGATAATTTGAACAGCAGGTACGCACCCCTTGGCGTGGCAGCCACTTTGTGGGTGAATTTCAGGATGCCCAACGAACCCGGCAACAAGGCCAGGCCCGCCAGCAGAACAGATGCAATTGCGAGAAAAAAAGCTGTCATTGATATCCCTCCGGACCGCTAGCTGTGGTTACGCCTTAGTTTTGTCCCAGACTCTACCCCTGCCGTCACCCACTTGGTGGGAAAAGTCCCCATTAACGAATCGATCCTACTCAGTCTCTGACTGTGTATTCCAGGCAGGTCAATTTGCTCTAAAACACGGTTAGAGACCGTGTTGCGCCCGTCCCGGCGGCGGCCTCTGGTCGTTCTGGCGGACCGCCGGGCCGCGCCGCAGGCGCCCTGTTCCCCTCCTGGGAACCGGGGATGGGAACTGGCGTGGGTCTTTTCATTGTTTTCCCCAATGGTCGTTGATTCACCACTCGTAGCCGCCACCCCTTGTGGGTGGCTGTATCTGCCCCGATGGTGATTCAGGTTCATTGTGCCCCACAAGGGGGCATGGCTACTGATCGGTGGTGGTTCGACATCCGTCAGTGTTCCCTTATCCCCCTTATCCCAAAATACAAGTTAGCCAAAGCTTGGACATCTCCAGGAAACGATGTTCATACTTTAGCGTGTTTCCCGCCCCGCCCCCGCAAGCTGAAGCTTGAACACCGGCCCCCCCATCGTCGCTTGCCAGGAGGGGACTACCAGCAGTGCTTCAGCGTCCTTGCAAATCTGAGCCGCGGGATTCATTCCGCGGCTTAGTTTAAGTTGGGATTGCTGTTGCGCTCGCTGGCCGTGATGGGCAGATACTGCCAGCTCCCTGCGGGGAGATGGAAAATCCCCCACCTTCTCTGGTCAGGAAGCCGGCGGCCCGTCAACAGGAGCTCTTTGTCGATTTCCTGTCGCAGCTCATCCTCAGACAATGTGCCGCTGGCGGGCACGAGATCTCCGATGCCGTGGCTTGCCCGGACAGCGTTGACCCTGGCCAATGCGGAGGCCGCATTGCTGGCGAGCTCTAACTCTGCAAGCATGAGCTCATTTTCTTGCCAGGACATGAAATCGATGGGGTCATCCTGCCGTGAGTATTTGGTCTGGATGTGAAAAAGCTGTCCCTGGCCCGTCACATCCACAAACGGGATGCGCGCTTTTTCAGCCGGATCGGCGAGCACATACTCGTTGAATCGTTCCGGAAGCGCAAACTGGGGGGCGCCGGTCCCGGCCAGCACAAACAGGATATTCTGCGATTGCGAGCTGTGCAGCGATTGAAAAGGGGCATCGCCTTGCTGCATCCCGTTCTGCGCAAACTGCTGCGCCTGGGAGGTTTCACCCTGGTAGAGATGAATTCTGGCGATGATCGAATTGATCACTCGAGACCAATAGCTGCTATCGCCGGTCACCGCGCCATAGGTGTAGCTCCCCGGCACGTTGTCGAGCGCCGCTTGCAGACTGGCCAGGGCCTGGGCGTACATTTCGTTTGCCGGAATGAATGGCCCGGCGTCGATGACACCGCCGCCCTGGGTTTCAGTCAAACCAATGTAGGTGGCAAAGAAAAAACGCGCGATACCGGCATAGAGGTTCGCCACAAACAGGGTCTTGCGCTTTTCTTCCTGATCGGTCCAGGTGATTCTGTTGTTGACACGACTGATCAGGTCGTCGGCGAGGAACCGCAACTCGCCAACGTCCTCAAACATCGCTTCGACCTGATTGTTGGTCAACAGAATGGTGCCGCTTTCAATGTCTGCCAGGTCGGTGTTGATGGCGCCGGGGATCTTGAAATCAAAAAAGAATGCATCGCCGAGCGCTTCAGACAGGAGAACGATCTGGTCGTGAGCGGTGGCAAAGCGGACCTCCACGCCCAGTCGCAGAAAGTTTGCCTGGCTTTCAGTATTCACGTCATCGTCGGACACCTGGTCGATGACCGGATTGACTTCTTCGACCCAGTCGCTGCACGCGTTCCAAAACATCGACATCGAGACGATGCAACTGATGAGCAAAAACGTTCTGTTCTTCATAGCAGTTTCCTCCGGGTTTTATAACGAGAACCGAAAAGCCAGGTTATAGGCTCTGGGTTTTTGCAGGGTGAACCAGTCCTGACCTCGGGTTAGACCCCGGCCGCCTACCCGGTTGATCTCCGGTTCAGGGCCAGGATACTTCGTCCAGGTAATCAAATTGCTGCCTGAAAAGACCACGGTGAAATCCCGGAAGTACTTTCCCGTTCCGAACAATTTGGGCAGCAGGTCTCGAAACGTGTAGCTAATACTGAACTCGCGCAATTTGAAGAAGTCAGCCTCTTCGATAAAAGCCGAGGTGTTGACAAAGCGCCAATCTTTGAAGACGAATTCTTCGGCCGCGGCCTGGTATTCCGCTGTTCCCGGGGTCAGGGGTTGAATGTCATCGCGCACCGGGATGAACCTGCCCAGCTTGCCGGGGCCAGCGAGGCCGAGAAGATTTGCGAGCTCCTGAATGCGTTCGTTGTTGCCGAAAAGATTCCGAAAGAAGAAGGGCTGATTGTGCACGTGCAGACCTGTCGCCCAGTCTGTCAGGAGGTAGAGGTTGAGGTTCTTGAAGAGCGTCAAGTTCAATGCGAAAGAGCCGGTGTAATTCGGTATGGGATTGCCCAGGGCGACCGGCCCGTCCGATAACCTCGCCCCGATGTACCTGCCGTTTTCGTCGAACTTGGCGCCCAGCACCCGGGGCAGGTAAAACTCGTGCACGGGCAGCCCCTCCTTGATGACGTTCTTATTGAAGTCGTCGAAAATGGGTTGGGCGCCCCCCAGGTCATCGACCTCATTGTCCTGGAAGTTGTTTATCAGTGTGGCACTCAAATCGACATTCCGCGTGCGCACCAGCGACGCCTGCAGCAAGGTCTCGAACCCCCAGCCGGTTTTTTCACCCACGTTGAACGGAACGGCCGAGGCGGTCAAGCCGGTCGAAGGCGCTTGCCGAAACTCGATGATCGAGTCCGTGGCTTTCTGCCGGTAATAGGTGAATTCGAGAGAGATTCGATTCAGGAACTCCGCATCGAATCCCAGCTCTATCTCCTTGACACGCTCCGGCTTGATATCCGGGTCCCCCGTGCTGCCAACCACGGCGCCGACGCCAGCGCCCCCGGCCTCGGCTCTCAGGAGCAACCGTTCGGCGTCCAACAGATCCGGCAAGATGCCTGATTCCCCATAGGCAACGCGCAATTTCAGCAGATTGAAGAATGAAGGGAAGCCGTCGTATCTATCGAGACGAATGGCAAAACTGGCTTTGGGATAAAAGATGCTGGGCGCAGCCCGGCCGATGACACTGGCGTAGTCACGCCGCAGACCGAGCGAAAGAAAGTACTGGTCCAGAAGGGCCAGGTTGGCTTCCCCAAAGATTCCCGCCGATCTCGTCTGTCTGGACTCTTCCACCAGCTCGGAGCTTTGCTCTGCGCCGGAATTGATATTTCTGATCAGATCGCTGGGAAATCCGAATCTGGCATTGGAGATCTGGTTGAACCGCCTATCGAACAGTTGCGTCCCCACCACAGTCGAAATGCTCAAATCGCTGGAAGGTGAAAAGGTGTATCTCGCATCGGCGGTATAGGTGTAGCTGGTCGAGCGACGATTGAACACGCCCTTGAAACCGGCATTTTGCGAAGGCGCAAAGAAGGTTTCACTCTCCGGAAAGAACTGGTCCTGTCTGAAATCACTATCATCGATGCCGGCGGAAAATCTTCCCGAGAACCCCTTGATTGGCGCCCAGGTCGCGCTCACCGAGCCAATAAACCGATTTGCAAGCGCCTCGGTTTTGATCGATTCCACCGCGGAGCGCGACGTCCGCAGGTAGGAGACCGGCCGGATCAGGGTGTTGGAGAGGGTACTGTTGGGACTGTTGCCGTTTTGTGGCAAGGTAATATTGTTGTACGTGTATCCGGCATTGACCTGGAGCGTCAACTGGTCATTGGCAATGATGTCCAGATTGGCGCGGATGTTCTTTCTGTCCATGGTATTGTTGAGGAAGAGGCCATCCTCAATACGGCTATCGAAAGAGGCAAAGTATCTGAAGTTGGCTGTCCCGCCGGACACGCTCAGCGTGTTTTGGATGATGTCTCCGGTATTTATGGCGTCATTTGCATCTGCCGCACTGAGATAGTCCTTTGTGCTATATTCATCCGAGGGCGTGTTCCAACCGCGCACGACTTTGTAATTGATCCTCATCCCGCCCTTGTCAGGATCTGCTTGCCCCCTTTTGGTGGTGATCAAGACGACCCCATTGGCGCCATTTGTGCCGTAGGTTGCCGCGGCAGCCGGACCCTTGAGAATTTCAATGTTCTCGATGTCTTCAGGGTTCAAGTCTGCCAGCAAGCCGATGCCCTGGCCGCCGACATAAAAGCCCTCGATTTCTTCGTTTTCGATTCGCGTTCCGTCGACGTAAATGACCGGCTGCTCATTGCCGTTGAGCCCGCCGCCGGAGCGAATATTGAAGCGAAAGCCGGAGCCCACATTCCCCGAGCTCGTCTTGACCTGCACCCCCGCAACTTTGCCTCGAATGAGCTGCTGCGTCGACTGATAGGTGTTGGATTCGGTCAAATCGTGCGCGGCGATCTTCGAGACCGCGACCTCAGCAACCGCTCGCGAGGATCTCGAAACAATGCCAGTCACCACCACTTCTTCTGTCTTGAAAACATCCTCGGTGAGCATGAAATCTACCGTAACCGTTTCACCCGCCACGACGGTCACCCGCCGGCTTTCCTTCCGGTAGCCGATGAACGATGACTCGATGGTGTAGGTGCCCTGTGGGACGCGGGAGATGGTGTACCGGCCATCGACGCCGCTTGCCCCCCCTAACGCTGTGCCTTTGATCACCACGTTGGTTCCGGGCAGCGGGAGCGTGGTGTCCTTTTCTTTCACCGTGCCTGTGATTGTCCCCGTTGTTTGTGCTAACCCCACGCTGGAGGACAGATGCATGCACCCCAACAGCAGGGCGATGCCTGTACTCCACAGGACGCGTTTGCGGTTCTTAACGAGTAACATAGCCAACCTCCTTAAATGGTAATGAATTGAAGGTAGTTTCGGGCCTTGCCCAGACTGTAAGCGCGATGTGACACCAAACGGGGTGGCTCAACTCCAGAGGATACGCAACTCTGTCGTCGAGCTCTCCTCGCAGGGGTTTGAATAGATATGAACAGGAAATTGTTTTGCCTTGTGACCGGCGATTTGATCTTCTCTAAAAGAACAAATCGAAAAAAATTGTTATTCCAAAATGCCGGGAAAGGGTAAGGTCCCCGGGTTATTCTGGATCCAAAATACACGGTTGCCCGTTAGCTATTGGGGCTGTCCCAAAAGCCCCGAAATGTCATTCCGACCGAAGGGAGAAATCTGACTGTGCACCAATCGTAGGGTTTTGGAAAACAATTGTTTATACCGTAGTCCATTGCCCTAAAAGATTTCTCGCATCCGCTCGAAATGACAGGCACAGGGATCTTTTTGGACAGCCCCATGTCTCCCGGATTTGTCCGTAAAACGCGGTTGTCCCGCAAAGGCAGGATGTTGGATCGGGCTTGAATGAATTGTCTCCCCCAAAATGGGGGACATTCAGCCATTGCAACTGTTCAGCCCAAAACCGGAGTGCAAAAATCGGTTCCGCCAGGAATGTATTTTTGCAACATATCGGGCCACTGATACTGCAAAAATACGGTCACTGCGTTCACTGATTTTTGCACTCCAATTACACTCAATCATACCTGCATAGTTGGCAGCAATTGGCCTTTGGCTATTGATTTTTTGGAAATTTAGGTCGTGATTATCATCTCACCCGTTAGATGACTTGCAATAGCCATTCTAACTGATTAAATTCTTTTGGCTAAAAGCTCAATCACCCAAAGCCAATCGCTCAGTTCTGGTTGGATTAAAGTGTTGCCGCTGAGTGTTGAATAAGAAAGCGGTATCGTCGTTTCTAAACACTTCATTGTCCCATCTCAATGCACGAATCGAGGGGTGCTCAGATGAAATCGATTGTCGCAGGTGTGGCATCTTTTGTCCTCCTTTTCCTTCTCCGCATAGATTTTTGGCTCTGGGATGATGCCCGCCTGGTGCTGGGTTTGCCCATCGGATTGTTTTACCACATCGTCTATTGTTTCATCGTATCCGGGGTGATGGTTTTCCTGAGCAGAAGGTTTTGGCCGGGTCATCTGGAGGATGAATAGGAGTGAAGAAGGGTTGCGACAATGTGCGACGCACCTGTTCTGTTGTCGCATAAAGCGCGGCCCGCAAATGAATGGAACACGGATTTAACGGATAGAACGGATTTACACGGATTTGGTCTTGGATGAAAGCCAAAAAAATCATGAGCCACGCACGTTACCTTCCACTGAACTTCGACACATTCCGTTAAGTCCAATCCGTTCCCATCCGTTAAATCCGTGCCATCCGCGTTCTATCTTTTTTGTAATACTTTAAGACGGCAAATCTTGCAGTGGAGTAATAGATCAGGAACAGGAGAGAACGATGGTCACTATGGTGGTTTTGGGTTACCTGGGAATTGTGCTGCTCATCGGAATCTTGGGGCACAGGCTGTTTCGCGGCACCGGGGAAGATTATTTTGTCGCCAGCCGCACCATCGGTCCGTTTGTCTTGCTCATGACGCTTTTCGGGACCAACATGACGGCCTTCTCCATTCTGGGCGCCTCCGGTGAATCTTATCATGAAGGCATTGGCGTCTTTGCGCTCATGGGGTCGAGCTCAGCTCTGGTCATTCCTTTCCTGATGTATTTCCTCGGTACCCGCCTGTGGGCGCTGGGCAAGAAGTATGGCTACATCACACAAGTGCAGTTTTTTCGCGAGCGCTACAGCTCGGATGGGCTGGGTTTGCTGCTGTTCATCGTGCTGACTTTGCTGATGATTCCCTACTTGTTGATCGGCGTCCTGGGGGGCGGGTTGGCTTTGCACGACATCACGGCCGGCCAAATCCCCGCCTGGCTGGGAAAGGTGCTGGTCTGCACCGTCATTTTCATCTACGTCAGCTACGGGGGCATGCGCAGTACCTCCTGGGTCAACACCTTCCAGACGCTGGTTTTCATGACTCTGGGCGCGACGGCTTTCTTCGTCATCACCAACAAATTTGGCGGCGTGGCAGGAGGGATGCAGCGAGTTGCAGAATCGCACCCCGATCTCCTGAGCCTGGGGGGACATATCAAGCCGCTGAAGCTGCTGACCTACACCTGTTTGCCGCTGTCGCTCGGCATGTTTCCCCATGTCTTCATGCATTGGTTGACCGCAAAGCGGTTGCGGGCTTTCCGCCAGTCCATTGCTTTGTACCCATTGTGCATCGCCGTCGTCTGGGTGCCCAGCGTGGTCCTGGGGGTGCTGGGGACCATCGATTATCCGGACCTCGCCGGTCCGGCTGCCAACACCATTCTGGTCAAGCTGTTTGGTTTGTATGCCTCGGACACCCTGGGCGGGCTGCTGGCGGCTGGCGTCCTGGCGGCCATCATGTCTTCGCTCGATTCGCAAGTCCTTGCTGTCGGCACCATGTTCAGCAAGGATATCATCTTCCATTACGGCTTTCACGACAAACTGAGTGAGAAGCAGCAAGTGGTCATCGGGCGCTCGTTCGTCCTGCTCGTCTTGCTGTGCATTTTTCTCATCTCGCAGGTGTTGAACAGAAGCATCTTCAAGATCGCTATTTGGTCGTTTACGGGCTTTGCCGCCTTGCTGCCCATCATTGTCGCGGCTCTGTTCTGGACGCGAAGCACAAAATGGGGCGCCATCGCCTCCGTCGCGACTACCGTCCTGCTCTGGCTGACCTTCTTCGTGCACGGATGGACCATTCCGGACTACACCATCGGCGACACGGGTGTGATGCCGGTGGCGTTGATGGTGGGGGTCTCTGCTGTCGTTTTGGTGGTGGTCTCCGTTTTGACCTCTCCTCCGGACGCGACAACGATTGCCAAGTTTTTTCCCAACCATGTGGCGCGGGTTGATTCAGCCACGAATTGACACGAATAAAAATGGAACGAGATGCGTGTTTTATCAGGGTAAATCCGTGGCTAAACATTCAAACTTGACAAGTTGAGCAAGGTAAAGTCCTATCTTACCCACACAGTTCGACCTGGTGTCTATACTTATTGTATTATCAATAAAGTTTTGCAAAAAAGTGAAAAAAATAGAACGCGGATGACACGGATTTAACGGATCGGAACGGATTGGACTTACCGGAAGGTGTCGAAGTTCAGTGGAAGGTAATTGGCTCCTGATTCTTTTGGCTTTCATCCAAACCAAATCCGTGTGAATCCGTTCTATCCGTTAAATCCGTGTTCCATTCATTTGCGGTTATCAAATCCCGTGTTTTATACGGGGCTTCGCCGCGCTGGGAGGAGACGAAAGGATGTCCACGCAACCCAAATCCCGAGCCATATCCCGCATTGAAGAGAGTAGTGCGCCCCTGGCGTTCAAAGTGCGCGCCGGCGGGAAGCACGCCAGTCCGGGGACGGTGCCGGACCGGATTGTCCTGCGGTCAAAAGTCCGGTCGCTGGCCGGGATGCAGAAGGAGGCGGTTGTCACGCAACTGCACCCTGCGGGCAGCACCTGGCGCATGGTCTGCGATGAAGGTCCGTACCTGAGCGGCACCGACCTGGCCCCGTTCCCGTTGGCCTTTTACACCGCCGGCATGCAGTTTGACTACCTGTCCCACCTTCTAAACAACGCGCGAGCCCTTGGAATCGAAATGAGCGCTCTTGAATTGGTTCAGGACAATTTCTATAGCATGCACGGCTCCTTTCTCAAAGGGGATGCAACCGGCGGTGCGCAGCCGGTGGCGCTTACCGTAAAGCTGAACTCCCGTGCTCCCGAGGCCACCCTCGCTGATCTGATCAAAATGTCAGAAGTCAGCTCGCCCGCCCATGCAGCCATGAGAACCCCGCTGGCCGACAGCTTTGCGCTTCACCTCAACGGTCATTCCGTACCCGTTCGTGGTGTTCCGCAGTCACCGGTCACCGGCATCGGGGATCCCCGCAACGACTTTGATGTTCACCCGGCACCAGGCGCCACTTTTATCGACGATGCCATCACAAAGGTCGAGACCGCGCAAAAACGGCACGATGTCGAGGGAGGCGTGGCCAGCAGCCTGAAGTCGGTGCAAAACAGACAGCTACACGTGCACGGCGAAGCCAGGCTATCTGACCTTGGCCTGAAACGGACAACCGTGTGGCTGCGAAAACCCATCGGCAGCACCTTTGGGTTTGCCAGCGACGAGGACCGCAGCAGCGGCGGACACGACCAGGCGCCCTCGGGTCTGGCCTTGCTGTCGGCCGGGATTGCCTTCTGCTACCTGACGCAGATCTCGCGTTACGCCCGGATCGTGAAGCTGAAGCTGGACGCTGTCCGGATCGTGCAAGACACGAGTTTTTCTTTCAGCGGCAGCCGGGAAGACACCACCCTGGTGGCTGCAGCCCATCCCGTCGACACGCATGTTTTCATCGAGTCACGAGAATCCGAGGAAACAGCACAGCGCGTGGTGCGCATGGGGGCGCAGACCTGTTTTTTACATGCTGCTTTGACCGGCTCGTTTCAGACCAGAATTCAGGGGCAGGTCAATGGCAGCGTGGTTGCGGTGAAATAGATGTGAAAGGAAGGTGCCACGCACTTCGCAAGTGCCTGGCACCTGAGCGTTTTATGCTTGCGTTTCGTTTTCTTGATTCTTAACTTTGATTCACCATAAATTTCAACAGTTTTTTTCCTTTCCCGAGGAATTTGTCATCCAGGCTGTAGAAAGGATGAGTCTGTGCGCGCCTCACGTCGGCTTTATCCGAGGTCGATCGCCCAATCAAGCTCGCAAATCCGCCACAAAAACGCTTGACTTTCAGTCTATTAAACTCTACATTGCTCGTTGTTAATTCGAGACCGAACCGTTCAAGAGATGCCCGATAATCTCCGCAAAACAGCTTCCGAAATCATCGAACGGCTGGACACAGCTTACCCTCAGGCCCATCAAGAACTGAATTTCTCGAATCCGTTTCAATTGCTTATCGCAACGATTTTGGCTGCGCAGTGCACCGATGCGAAGGTGAATCAGGTGACGGAGGGCCTGTTCAAAAAATATCCGGATCCGGAAAGTTTCTTGCCGGTCGACGAGGCCGATTTGCAGAACGAGATCAGATCGATCACCTTTTACCGCAACAAGGCGAAAGGAATCAAGAAGGCGTGCAGGATTTTGGTTGATGAGTTTGGCGGGCAGGTGCCCGCTACCGTCGAGGATCTGACCAAACTCCCCTATGTTGGCCGGAAGACGGCGAATGTCGTCCTGGCGAATGCCATGGGCATTGCAGCGATTGGCGTTGACACGCACACATTGCGGGTGCCCAACCGCCTCGGTTGGGTGGAAACGCAAGACCCGGACCGGGTCGAGGCGGCCCTGTGTGAGCTGTTGCCGCGTGAAAAATGGCACCGGGCCAACCTCGTACTTCAGTGGCATGGGCGGTATACCTGCAAGTCTCGGAAACCCCTGTGCAGCGAATGTGTCATATTCGAGAAGTGTAGCTGGCTGGATAAAGAAAAGTACGGTCATCAAAATTAGGAAATCATCATGGAAAATGTCCCCCCAGATCCGTCATGGGAAGATAAAGCCGGGGAGCCAAACCCACAGCGAGGTTTCCCGATCGCAGAGGTTGTGTCGCTGGAAACGGTCGTAAATATTTTGATCCGAAAGGGCATTTGCACACCTGATGAACTTTACGAAGAGGAACAAAAGCGCCGGAAAGAAATGCTCAGCACCCGGCCCACACCGGTGGTGCACACTGGACGTCAGGCCCATTCACACGGCAACGGTACCAACCACAGACGTACGTCGAGCTGGCTCAAGCGAAAGATGAGCAAGCGACGTTGGACCAGGCGGTTGGGAACGCGCATCTTTGGCTGGGAGTGGAAGAAGGTCAAAACGAACAAGGGAGACCACCCGTTTGAAAATCCTCAACTTTAGACGTTGCCTGAGCCGGACAAGCCCCGCAGAAGGCGCGGGATTCAACAACCGGAAATTCGAAATCTTCAGCTCCAAATCCGAAAAAAGCCGGGTCACAAAAAACCTGGCCCCGGCAGTCATTTTAGGAATACAATCAGGACAGTCGTGGCAAAAAGGAACCCGTCAGGTCGTGAAACGGGCCGTCGCGCTGCTGGTCTTGCTGGGGTTATCGCCGGCATCTGGTTTTTCACAAAACTATCCTGAACCTCAGGGCTTTGTCAGTGATTACGGAAACGTCATTCCCGCCAGCATCGAGGCAAAAATCACCACTGTCTGCACGGAGGTGAAGCAGAAGACCGGTGCAGAAATCGCTGTGGTTACCGTCGAGAGTGTCGGTGACGAGCACTATACTGATTATGCCAACAAGCTGTTTGAACGGTGGGGCGTTGGTCAGAAAGGCAAGGACAACGGCGTCATGCTTTTTCAGGCCGTGCAGGAGAGGAGCTTTCGTATCGAGGTGGGCTATGGTCTGGAGGGGATTATTCCGGATGGGCTGGCAGGCGAGATTCGCGACCGCTATGTTTTCCCCAGCTTTCGAAAAAATGAGTTTGGACAGGGTCTCCTTCTCGGAACGCAGGCGATAGCGAGTATCATCGCCAGCGACGCCGGGGTAGAGCTGACCGGCAGCATCCCGGTGACGCGGGTGCGCAGGACACGAAGCAAGCGGGTGAGTGGCGCTGTCTTTTTCAAGTTTCTGATGATGCTCATTTTCCTTTCGCTGTTTTTTCGCGGCGGCAGAGGAGGCAGAGGCGGCCTCCTGCCGTTGCTCTTGCTTGGTGGCCTGATGGGGGGTGGGCGCAGCCGTTACCACGGTGGCTTCGGCGCAGGCGGCTTTGGCGGTGGCGGGGGCTTTGGGGGTGGGTTTGGCGGCTTTGGTGGCGGTATGAGCGGCGGCGGCGGGGCCGGTGGCAGTTACTGATTAGACACGTTAACGGTGGCACGACGAACGGAGCATGTATGGCGAGAATCCCTGAATCACCAGAAGAAATCTTCGGCACGTTTTCAAACGATGTTCAAAAAGTATTTGGCGCAGATTTGGTTGCCATTATTCTCTTCGGTAGCGGCGCCAGGGGCCAGTATGTTCGGGACCGATCCGACATCAACTTTCTGATCGTGCTGACGCAGACGGGCATCGACCGGCTGCACGAGGCGCTCGATCTGGTCGCCAGGTGGCGCAAAGTCAAGGTCGCGGTTCCGCTCTTCCTGACCCGGGAGTATATTGATTCGGCGCTGGACACCTTCCCGATCGAGTTTCTCGACATGAAGAATTTTCACAAGCTCGTCTTTGGAGAGGATGTGCTGGCCGGCATCCAAATCGACAAAAATGACTTGCGCCGCCAGATCGAGCGGGAGCTGCGCGGCAAGCTCATCCATCTGCGCAGTGGCTTTCTGAGCACCGGAAATGACCGCACCGAGCTGCAGAATATGCTTGCTGCCTCAGTGACCGCTTTCATTGCCATATTCGAGGGACTGCTCTACCTGAAGGAACAGGCAATCCCCGATTCAAAACCAAAAAGTTTTCAAGAGACAGCCCAACTCTTTGGCCTGGACAGCCTGGTTTTCACCCAGGTGATGAATATCAAGCGAGGGGAGTGGCGTGGCTCAAAGATTCAGGTACAAGGAATTGCTGTTTCCTATATTCACGAGATAAAGAAGTTGGTTGAGGTGGTGGACAAGATGTGAGGGGTCAGACGTAAGAGTGAGAGGTGTAGAGTCATTCTGGTCTTGTGTCGGAGAAAGGGTCAACGAAAATCTGAAGGAGGCATAAATGAGCAAAGGCATGAAAATCTTTCTGGGAATCATGGCTGTGTTAGTGATTCTCGTCATCGGTGCATACGCGTCGATCAAGGGAACGTACAATTCTCTCGTGAGTCTGGACGAAGGGGTGAACGGCGCCTGGTCGCAGGTGCAAAACGTCTACCAGCGCAGGGCAGACCTCATCCCGAATCTGGTGCAGACTGTCAAAGGGTACGCGGCGCACGAAAAGGAGACGCTGGAGGCGGTCATTCAGGCGCGGGCAAGCGCGACCCGGCCCCAGATCAACGCGCGCGAGGTGCTACAGAATCCGCAGCTTTTTCGCCAATTCGAGCAGGCACAGGGTCAGCTCACCTCAGCGTTGGGCCGGTTGATGGTGGTCATCGAGCGCTATCCGGACCTGAAGGCCAACACCAATTTTATCCGCCTGCAAGACGAGCTCGCCGGCACGGAGAACCGGATTGCTGTCGAACGCAGACGTTTCAATGAAAGTGTTCAGGGCTACAATCAAACCGTACGCTCATTCCCGACCATGATCTTTGCCGGCGTGTTCGGTTTTCAGCAGCGCCAGTATTTTGAAGCGAGTCCCGAGGCGCAGCAGGCGCCCGAAGTTGATTTTTCAACCAACAACAACTGAGCAAATTTGCACGATGGTTGAATTTCCAAGGGCAAGTGAATTTCACAACTTTTCAGCAGGCTGTCTTAGCTCAAGACAGCCTTTTTCATTTCGAAACAGGCGTTTTTTCCCGGGACTCGAGCGCTGGCAAAAGTTGTTCTTGGTTTTGGAAACAACAGGCGGAAAGGATGGCTGCACAAGCGTTATTTTGCCAGGTAATCAGGGCCGGATGCTTGGCATGTCATTTGGTACGATTCAATGTTCGACCTTAATCACCATCTTGTGAGACCACGACCTAAATTAGGGAGGCGTTATGTCTGAGTATGTCAGCGATTTGATGGCCGAAGTCAAAGCCAAGAATCCAAGTGAACCAGAATTTCACCAGGCAGTCGAAGAGGTGGCGGAATCTCTGGACCTGGTGTTCGAGAGACATCCAGAGTACCGTGCGGAGAAGATTCTGGAGAGAATGATCGAGCCGGAGCGCGTTATCATGTTCCGGGTGCCCTGGATGGATGATCGGGGCAAGGTACAAATCAACCGCGGCTTTCGCATCGAAATGAACAGTGCCATCGGGCCCTACAAAGGCGGCCTGCGGTTCCACCCCTCGGTGAATCTCGGTATTCTCAAATTCCTCGCGTTCGAGCAGGTGTTCAAGAACAGCTTGACCACCTTGCCGATGGGCGGCGGCAAAGGGGGGTCGGATTTCGACCCGAAAGGCAAGAGCGACAACGAAGTGATGCGCTTCTGCCAGAGTTTTATGGCCGAGTTGTCCCGCCATATCGGACCGAACACCGATGTGCCGGCAGGAGATATTGGCGTGGGCGCGCGCGAGATTGGATTCTTGTTCGGCCAGTACAAGAAACTGCGCAATGAATTTAGCGGTGTGCTCACGGGCAAAGGGCTGAACTGGGGCGGGTCCCTCATCCGGCCCGAAGCGACCGGATACGGGGCAGTCTATTTCGCCGGCGAGATGCTGGCGACTCGGGGGCAGAGCTTTGATGGCAGAATCTGTCTCGTTTCCGGCAGCGGCAATGTGGCGCAGCATACGGTTGAAAAGATCAACGCGCTGGGTGGAAAGGTAGTGACCATCTCGGACTCCAGTGGCTACATCTACGACGAAGCGGGCATCACACCTGAAAAGCTCGAGTTTGTCAAGGAGATCAAGAACGTCCGCCGCGCTCGAATCAGGGAGTACGCTGACCAATATACGAGTGCAGTCTACACGCCTGTCGACCCATCTTTGGACTACAATCCACTGTGGAACCACAAGGCGGAGTGCGCTTTCCCGAGCGCAACCCAGAACGAAATCACTGCCAAAGACGCCCGGCATCTTTTGGAGAACGGCGTTTACGTGGTGAGCGAGGGCGCCAACATGCCCACCGAACTCGATGGCGTGAAATTATTCCTCGATGCCGGCATCCTGTACGGACCGGCCAAGGCGGCCAACGCTGGCGGTGTGGCGGTCTCCGGACTGGAGATGACGCAGAATAGTATGCGCCTGCCCTGGACCAGAGAAGAAGTCGACCAGCGTTTGCACCAAATCATGAAAAGCATCCACAAGAGCTGCGTCGAAATGGCGGAGCGTTTCGGCACAAAAGGCAACTATGTCAACGGCGCCAACATCGGCGGTTTCCTGAAGGTGGCCGATGCGATGATGGACCAGGGTCTGGTGTAGAATCATCATGGGGGCGCCGGGGCTGCAACAGCTCGGTGCGATTTCCCCGCCAAGCCACGGGGCTGCCGCTCGGACCTGGAGCTTCAATCAGGGTTACGGGGGGCAGCCTGTTCCTTCCTGGCAGTAACAGGTTCTGTCTGTGTTTTGGTATCCTGGTCGGCACTCGGGTTCCAAGATAATATACGTTCAGAGACCGTGGAGGATCGGTCGGTGCTGGCTCATAATACGCCAGGTCTTGCCACGAAGTAATCGTCTGCTTTTTCTTCGTGTCCTTCGTTCACTTCGTGGTTCATGAATTTTCCAGGCCAGGAAGCTTTCCCCGGGTGCGGCGCCTGCCGGTTTTTTTTGTTGCATATAACAATCGGGTAACATACATTTCAAGTCGTGCAGGGGAACGGAACCGGAACCGGAATCAGATCCGGAACCAGAACCAGAACCTCCTCACGGTCAATATCTAGCTCGATTCGAAACACCGACCAACAGCAACGCCTACACTCTCCCTGAATAATGTCACTTTGACCATTTGGTCATCCCCGACATTGGCAATATCGGTTTTGCCTGGTCAATCGCCGGGAGCATGCCATGAAGATGAATTCCCTTACGGTTACCTCACTGCTAATTCTCTTGCCTGGCTCGGGTGCGCTCAATGGGTGCACGACGCCTTACCGGGAGGCGTTGGATTTTCACGATTTTGCGAAAATCGACACAGTGGAAACGAAAAAGCTTTTGCTTATGAGATAGTCACACAAGAAAAGATGCGTACAGCAAAAAAGAGGAAGATAAAATGAGGAACAAGATTCTATGGGGACCTCTGGTAGGATTTGTCTACAGCTTTATTCCAACCTTACTTTGGTGCCAGTTTGATTGGGTTCCTTATGAAAACAACCCGGTTATCGATGAGAACTTTGATCCCGGCGCCAAATCAATTGCCAGACCCTCGGTCGTATTTGATGGTTCGACTTACCACATGTGGTATGCGAGTGGACGCCCTCTGGGCATTATCCCCGAACGAGGTTTCATGGGGTATGCCACCTCCCAGGATGGCATAAACTGGACGCTGATAGACCCTGAAGTCATTGCCCCCACTCGAGACAATAGCCGGTTTGATCAATTTGACGCAAGCCAGGGCTGGGTCATCGCGGATAAGGATACTTTCAAAATGTGGTACTGGGGATTCAACCCGGACTTTGGTGAGCTGGGGATGACCAGTTTCGGTTATGCCTGGTCGACTGACGGCGAAAACTGGACAAGGGTGAATGGCCCGGGCATGTTTGGCAGTGTCTATGACCGAATTATGGATGGCAACCTCGAGGGCATCGGTTTGGCAGCTCCCTGTGTGATTAAGGATGGCGATGCCTACCACATGTGGTATACGAGAGTGGAGGTGATTCCTTTTCTGTTCCGGATTGGCTACGCAACTTCACCTGACGGGATCAAGTGGACCAATGTTCCGGGAGGCGGCAGGGATGGTGCGGTATTGGATTGGGGCGATGCCGGCCGTTTTGATGAGGTCTCCGTTGCCTGGCCGGCCGTCATCAGAACGGAACAGGGGTTCATCATGTGGTATTTTGGCGCTGATCAAAGTGGAGTCGGCAGACTTGGATGTGCCAGCTCGACAGATGGGGTGAACTGGACACGAGTCAACGGCAATGGCACAAATGGCGCATGCTTCGATGAGGCGCATGCCGTTTCTGTGCTGAAGACAGATGAAGGTTACAAAATGTGGTACGCAGTTTTTGACACCAAGACCGTAAATCTTGCCTTTTCAGATGTTGGCCTTAGGGTTGAAGACCTGGGCAACGGGCAACTTCCGGCAGGGTTCGCTTTGAAGCAGAATTATCCCAATCCTTTTAATCCCAGTACCACCATTCGCTTTGAGTTATCGACATCACGTTTTGTGACATTACGAATTTACAACACACTTGGCCAGGAGGTGCGCACGCTGGCAAGTGGCGAGTATGCAGGTGGCAAGTATGAAATCGCATGGGATGGTAGCGATGACGCAGGTCAGCACGTCACCAGCGGTGTATACTTCTTGCGGATGGGCGTTTCGAGGGGGAAACGGGGCACAGATTTCGTGCAGGTGAGGAAAATAGTATTGATGAAATGAAGCAGCACCGCGGCTATGACGCAGATTGGGATGGACGGGACCAGCACGGTCTGGAAGTCGGCAGTGGGTTGTATTCGGTGCGGATAGTTGCCGGTGAATCTACAGACAGTAAGAAAATTGTGCTTTTGAAGTAACATCTGCCCGGTCAATTAGCTTGTGGTATCGCTGCGCATCTGTGGTGAAATTTCACACCCGGACGGTGCATTTGTCTCCTTGGTAGATACCATAAGTTTTTAATTATCATAAGATAATGTAGAATCCTCGTGGGTGTGGCACAGGATTTGAATTCGACAATTGGCAACACGGGTAGGGCGCCTTTTCGGTCATTCCTCAAAACACGACAAAAGAGGAGGATGTCATGAGAAAAATCGAGTGCTTTGCCATTCTTGTCCTTCTATTCAGTGTTGTTGGATGTGGTGAGAAAGATTCCCCCACATCGAGTGAACCCCTGGTGCAATCACCATCTTGCACAAAACCTGCGCACAGCAGGATCGATGCCTTTACCC
>JBHHXT010000061.1:0-23774 GCA_046757165.1 bacterium
CGTAAAGCCATTTACCCAGGTCGTGCGCATCCTTCAATGAGAGCAGGGCGGCATCCGTCGTCAGGTCCTCACCGTGCGCAGCCTTGTTGCCGTTTCTCCGAAGCCAGTGTAGCTTGGAAATAACAGATTTGGGGACGGCGTTCTTGAATTCGATTTCGCGGATGCGGTTTAAGAAAGTATCTTCATCCGGTTCAGGGAGATTCAGGTCGTGGTGGACAATCCTGGTCAGTTGCTCGGCAAAGAGCCGAAGTTTCACCCCGCAGCTCGCCGGATCCGGATAGAGGTATTGTTCCGCAAACTCACCCAGGGTAGCCAGTTCCGGTAATGTTTGTTTGAGAAATTCAAAGTTGCTGGTTTGCATGACGTGTCTTCCTCAACAAGGCAATGTCACTGACCAACACGTATCGGTTACGGGCGTTACTGGAGAACGCGACCGGGAGACAAAGATCCGATGGCGAAGCAATTCAGGTTGTGATCCGTGCGGGATTCATAAACATGGCGCGCCTTCACGGGTAGATAGGCTCTATACTTTTAGGCTGTAGGAAGAACCTAAGCCGGACAAGCCGGAAATTCGAAATCCTAAACTCCAAAATCGAGAACAAACTGAACCACAAAAAAGTGTTGCCAAAGAATGACAGAACTTGACTTGTCAGGGCCTGACAGCCTACAGTCTAAACACCTGAATGGTTACACAATCTCTTGCACATCAACGCCCCGCAGCCGCATGACCCGCTCGATCACCTCTCCGATCTTGTTGTTCGGGGTCGAGGCGCCGGCCGTTATCCCGAGCACGATTTCATCTGGTGGCAGCCAATCTTTGCACACCGCAATGTCTTGACTGCCAATCCTTTTGTGCCGGATTTGGCCATCCTGTAAAATGCATGCCGGGTCATCGATGTGGTAGGTCGTGGTGTATTTCGAGGAGATCTCGGCCAGGTGATTGGTGTTGCTGCTGTTGAAGCCGCCGACGACGAGCATCAAATCCAGACGGTGATTCTCGACCAGCTCCAGAACAGCGTCCTGGCGGTCCTGGGTGGCGCTGCAAATCGTATCGAAGGTCTGATAGTGGCTGTCCAGGCTTTCGGCACCATATTTCTCGACCATCGCTTTCCTGAGCAGGTCAGCGATGGCCAGGGACTCGCTGCTGAGCATGGTTGTCTGGTTCGCAACCCCAACCTTGCTCAGGTCGGTATCGGGATCGAAATGTGGCGACGTGGCCTGTCGAAACGAGGCGCTGAAGGCCTCGCGGTCGCCACCGTTCAAAATGTGCTCGCACACGCGCTCTGTCTCCCCGAGGTTGCGCACAATCAGGTATTTGCCGTCAGGATACTGCAAGGCCTGGGAGCTGGTGGCGATGGTTTCCTCGTGAAAGAATTTGCCGTGAATAATGGAGGTGTAACCGTTCTTGGCGTAAAATGAAACACGTTTCCAGACGTTCAAAACGGAGCCGCACGTCGTGTCCACTAAAATGCAGCCACGTCTCTTCAAAGTTTGAAATTCCTGCACGGAAACCCCAAACGCCGGCAGGATCACGACATCCTCCGGACGCAAATCCGCGTGCGTCTTGCCATTGCTGTACTGCCCGCTCAGGAACTCGACACCGATGTCGAGCAAGCGGTGGTTGACGTGCGGATTGTGAATGATTTCCCCCGTAAGAAAAATGTGGCGGTCGGGAAACTTCTGTCGCGTCTGGTAAGCATAGTCGACTGCGCGGTCGACGCCGTAGCAAAACCCGAACTCCCGGGCGAGATGAATCGTCACGCCCGCTGCGTGCAAACGATACTCGGTCGCCCGCAGGTGCGCCACCAGAGCGCTAAAATACTCTTGCTTGAGAATCCCCCGGACTTCGTTCTTGAGGCCAAGCCCTCTCTGATAGAATGGTGAAATTTTGGACTCCTTTCCAGATTCAATATCTTGTTGTGGATCAACTTCCCGAGCTGTCTCGAAGTAGTTCTTCATAATGGCAAATATATGGAATTGCGGAACGAATGTCAACACCCCCTGTGGGACTTCTCTCCCTTGAGGATGGTCATGGCGCGATAGATCTGCTCCAACAGAATGACTTTTGCCAGCTCATGCGGGAAGGTCATGTCCGACAGGGACAGGACGAAATCGGCGTGGTTCAGAATCTTGCGGTCCAGGCCCAACGGACCGCCGATGACAAATGCGAATCTGCTGCGGCCGTGCAACGTTTTCTCCCGGAAAAAGCGGGCGAACGCCTCGGAAGACATCTGCATACCGGTCGGGTGCAAAGCGACCACGAAATCGTCCGGGTACAACCGCTGCGCGAGTGCTTTCGCTTCGGTTTCCTTGACGAGCTTGCCGTTTCGGAAGGCCTGCCGGGAGGCGTCTTTGACCACCACCTGCTGCACCTGCGCATAGCGTTCAATTCGCTGCACAAAATCTGCTTCGGCAGTTTGCCAGTGTCGCAATTTGGTTTTCCCAACTGTTACGAGTTTCAGTTTCAAGGCTGGCCCCGTCTCAAAGCAGTGTGTCTGTGCGGCCAAATGTGAAACGTCAAATGTGAGACGTCAGAGGAGAGCATCATGTCCTGTGCCTCCTTCCTGCTCCTGCAAAACCTGCAAAACATCCTTGACCTTCAATCGGGTCTTGTAGAAAATGACTGGGCCTTGAAACGCCTCTCTGGAACAGTTCAAGTTGGCATTGACCGCGACGATCAAATCCTTGCGATTGGCGCGTTTCAGTTTGTCCAGTTTCTTGCTCAGGTATTCCGGCGTCCAGAATCCGACAATCTCGAGCAGGGCTTGCCGGCCGTCAGGATGCACCAGCTTGAAGTCCGGAATCAGAACGGTGTCCCCCAGGTCGATGATTTCGCTCTCTCTTTCGATGACCCACTCCGTTTTGCGCTTGACAAAGTTGGCATAAAACGCCTCTTCCACTGCGCTGTCGAACAGGGTCTCGTCCCGGTAGTGAGTGGCAAGGCCGCAATCCTGGTCCAGGTCAAAGGTACGCTGGCCGTGCTCTGTGTTCACAGCGGCAACCATCTGCCACTTTTTCGCCAGAAGCAGAGCCGGCAAGAACCGCGCAAGGTTGACGCCGTATTTTTGTGTTTTGCGGAACAGGGCGAATGGCCCATCGACTTCGACGAAATAGTGGTCTGGCAGTCGCCGGATCTTATGCATGAGCCGGGCCAGCTTCAGATAGCGGAAAACGGTCTTGTACCCGTCCCAGATCTTGATCTCCATCCGGTGGCACCGATACAAGATGCCCTGGGCCAACGCCAAATTGTAGCGCCGCAGCAAACTCTCTGGCGTCAGCCGGCCATCCACTCGCCGCAGAATCTGCTGGTCTGGCAAGTCGCCATACAGATCCTGAGGCAACGGGCCATGTTCCTGCTCGAATCTTGCCAGCACGCCGGACACGACCTGCTGATGGACCAAATCAGCCTGCCGGACGATGGGGCGATAAGTCTCTGCAAATTCGAACAATTGCCGGCGAATTTGCGCATAATCGAGGGCGTCAGGCGAATCGTATTCGGCAAACCCGTCCAGCACCTTCGCCAGGCCGCGGATGATCTTGTAGCCGACCAGATCGGACTCATAGTCGTTCAGCGCCGTCTCCAGGTCGCGCCTGCTTTTGCCGGTGTGCGTTTTGAAAATCTCAATCAAATCGGTGGCAATTTGCAGGTAATAGGCGGCGTGCCTGCGCTTCAGGTAGCGCGGGGTGATGGCCGTCTCGCTGACCTGAAAGCGAAGGAGATCACTGGTAAGCATCGGCTCTTCTCCGCCGGTAGGAAATCTGGCTTTCTTTTGTGCCGCGAGTCACGAGCTCGTAGAGAATCGCCTGTTTATCTTCGCTTTTGCGCAGAATTCGCCCCAGACGCTGGACGTGCTCGACCGGACTGCCTGAACCGCTCAAAATAATGGCCACGTTTGCGTTCGGCACGTCCACCCCCTCGTTCAGCACTTTCGAGGTGACCAGCACCGAGTACACGCCCTTGCGAAAGGCATCCAGGATCTCTTTTCGTTCAACCGTTTTGGTGTGGTGGGTCAGCGCCGGGACCAGAAAGGATCGGGATATCTCGTAGACGAGATCGTTGCTCTCGGTGAAAATCAGCACCCGGTCCGCGTAGTGCCGTTTGAGGAGGGTCTCGAGGATCTCGAGCTTGCGGTGAGCCCCGATGATGATGCGGCGGCTCTCCAAGCGCGCCAGAAACGCTTTGCGTGCCCGCGGGTGGAAGGCGCTTTCCTGCAAGAACTGCTTCATCTCCTGACCGTAGAACTTCAGGCCCGTGTCACGAATGTAGGACTCATACAAGGCTTGATGCCGGGTGTAGGCGCGTTTCTCGTCCGGCGTCAAGTCCACGGAGATTCTCATGACTTCATACTCCGCGAGGTGATCCCCCTCCAGATCTTTGATGCTCCTGTGGTAGACGACGGGACCGAGCAGCCGTTCCAACTTGTCGTGCAAACCATCCATGCGCTCATAGGTCGCCGTCAGCCCGAGCCGGAACGGCGCCAGGCTCATTTCGGGAATGTGCGAATAGGTGGCCGCTGGCAGGTGATGCACCTCATCGAAGATGAGCAGACCGAAACGGTCGCCGTACTTGTCGATGTGCCTGTAGGCGCTATCGTAAGTCGTGACGGTGACCTCCCGAATTTCGTGGTACCCGCCGCCCAGGATGCCCACCTCGATGCCGAAACCATCGCAGATGACGTCATACCACTGGTTCATCAAGTCGAGCGTCGGCAGGACCACGAGACAGCTTGTGCCGGCGTGCTGCATGGCGGCGAGCGCCAGCCAGGTCTTGCCGGAGCCCGTCGGCAAGCAGATGCTGCCACGACACCCACGCGCTTGCCAGGCCTGCAACGCCCCCTTTTGATAGTCGCGCAACCGAATATTCATCCGCAGTTCGAGCTGGAGCTGCGTGAAACGCGCCGCACCGTCTCTGAACGCGATCTTCCGTGAACGCAGCCATGAAATGATTTCTTTATAATAAATGGCTTTCGCCCGCCACTGTTTTGAACGGTCATCCCATCGCAAGCACGGCAGGGTGACCTCATGCTCCAGATCCTGCAGCAAAAGCGTGCCGTCATGAAAGATTAATTTCGACTTTGCCATCGGTTCAGCCAGAAATTCGAAATCCTGAACTCTGAGTTCAAGAAAAGCTAGGCACCCAACAGGCCCAGCGTCTCGACCGGGGACTTCGCGCAGTCGAGATGACCCTGCGGGCAGGAAAAGGTAAACTGTTCCACGCGGACAAGAAAATCATAGGGCCAAAAAACCATGAAAATTTTCCGTGTGGGTTTTTGATCCGTGTGGAGCCAATTCTGATAAGAATTATCGCTGTCTCCACACCCGTGAAAAAATAGGGGTTGTAAAGAAAAAATGCAATGAAATTAACTGGTTCAGGTAGATAGGCTGTAGACTTTTAGGCTGTAAGAAGAATCCATGAAAGGTCGTACAGCCCAATAGCCTACAGTCTAAACACCTGAATTCGTCGCCTTGGCGACCTCCCAGCCGATGATGGCCTTCTTGCGCGCTCTCCCTCCGCCGTAGCCGCCAAATTCCCCAAGCTTGCGGATGACTCTGTGACACGGGATGAGAAAGGGCACGGGATTTCTGCCGATGGCATTCGCCACCGCGCGTACCGCCCCGGGCTGCCCAATCTCGTACGCGATGTCATGGTAAGACACCACGCGAGCGTACGGAATCTTGAGCAGGGCTTCCCAGACCTTTACCTGAAAATTGGTGCCCTTCAAGAAAACATGAAAGGGCACCTTGCGCCCTCGGTCCGGCGCATCGAAAATTTGCTGCACCAGGTGGCCGGTGCGCGCGCGGTTCTCCACAAAGTTAGCCTCGCGCCACTTCTTCCGGGTCGAATCCAGCTCCGCTTCCGGCCGGCTACTCTTGATAAAGTCCAGGCCACAAATGCCGCGCTCGGTGAGCGAGAGCAGACACTCCCCAAACGGGGTTGGATGAACGCCGAATTCAATCGTGAGCGCCTCACCGCGGCTCTTGTATTCGCCCGGTGTCACCGCCTCGCATGCTACGAACAAGTCATGCAACCGACCCGGGCTGGAAAGTCCGCTCTGGTAAGTCACATCCAGAAGGTCACGCGATTGCCGCAACAACTCTTTGGCGTACTCCTTCGTCAGAAATTGCAGAAACCGTTTCGGGCTGATGCCCACCCAGCGGCTGAACAACCGCTGAAAATGGTACTCGCTGACGTGCACCGTCCGGGCAATTTCCTGCAAAGTCGGATGGCGGTGAAAGTTCTGTTCAAGGTATTGAATGGCCTGCTCGATGCGCTGATAATCTAACGATGCTTGCTGGAAAACTTCGGACATGAGATCCCTCCTTTGCCGGAAATCGAAAAAAAGCTGAACCACAAAAAAGTCTTGCCCCGACAGTCATCATCGGCATACAATCAGGACAGTCGGGGCTTGCCCAAAAGTGGCAAAAAGGAAATTGTGCGGTAGGAAGATACGAATGGCCTTATCATTTTGCCACCCGAATCTTGCTGAACTCAGCGGCGGCCAGCGATCGGGTGAACGACTTGACACTTGATACGTTCCGTAGGCCAATAATGGTTACGTATTTGTTTCGAATTTCGGATTTCCTTTTCGCGGCTTCGTCTGCGAAAAGGCTCAGGTTCTGTCCCCTTCCAAACGATAGAGTGCATTGAAAATCAATTTGAACGTTCCGAACGTCTGACCCCGGTGGTGTGGCCGGAAGGCGTAGAGAATGGCGACCCCCTTTCCTACCGGTATTTCTGCCAGCGCGAGTTTATTGAGCAACCGACTTTCACCCACGGCCCAACCGCTCTGCAACAGGTGGCGGTTGCCGAAAAAACCCGTCTCCCGAATTTCCTGGTTGTATATTTTTGCGGTCAACACGACCGGTCTGTTTTTGTAGATCGAGATTCTGGGGAGCAGCCCGTACGTCAAAGGAGAGGTCAAATCCAGGTGGAGTTCAAACAAACTACCGGGCGCAAAGTAGTCCTTCCGTTCCACGCCCTTCAAGGTGTTGGTCGCCGGCAGATTGAGCTTCTCAATGGCAAAATTGCACGCCTCGCCCATGAAGAGCACTTTGCCGCCAGCCTGGAGAAACTTCAGAATCCGCTCCACACCGATTTTGCCGATGCCCCCTCTGAATTCTTTCCTGACCCGGGGCTCACCAAAGGTCGGCTCGCCAGCCTTTTCGGATTTGCCAGTCAGAATCCAGTTCGTATCCTGGCTCCCGAAGATCAGAACATCGAAATTGTTCTCGAGCCTGGTTCTGGTCTTGAAATCTTCATTGTGCAGGATGGTGTATTCGAAACCGAACTTGTCAAATACCAACCTGAGCCACCCTTCATCGTACGCCCATGGAATCCAGGGCTGGTAGATGGCAACACGTGCCGGGCGGACCTTTTTCAGGCTTGCTTTTGGCGGTTTCGCGATCGGCATAAGAGGGACTTCGAACTGGCCAGCGGCCTCCTGGACGGCTCTGCTTTTGCCCGGCACTAGCTGAACCAGGAAGGCCCCTTTTCGCAAATCGTCGTCCGTGGGCTCGAGCTGATAAATATCCACCCCCCGGTCCATAAGATGGTTGGCGAGGATGTAGCTGTGATTGAGCCGGCGTTCAATCATGACCCAACCGGAGTCTGGCTGGCTGCTGGCTATCTGGAGTCGAGGCTCGGTAAAGTGCTTCATCTCGACTTCAAATGGCCTCTGCACGGCCACGGCTTTGACGCCAAACTGCAAGGGCAGCGTCCAGGCAGTCACATCGTAGGGCTGGCGCGGTGGGCCGCCGGGATACTCCAGCAAGTTCGGGTACTGCTGTATCTCGAACAGGTCTTTGACATACGCCCGCGCCGGCTGCGCCAGCGGCACAATATAGGCGCCTTCGTGGAAGGTGCCGTCGCTGGTGGAGAAATCGGCATCGGCGCGGTAGATATCCACATTCGCAAACCGCAGCCGGCGCAGCATCTCGATGGCGTTGTTCGGGTCATGCTGCACCGCCGGAACGACATAAGCAAACGGCCCACCGCGCTGCCCGGCCGCAATCGCTTCTTTGTTGAGACGATAAAAGTTCCGTTTGTATTTTTCTTTGTAGGTAGCTGCGAGGTCCAACATGGAATAGGTGGCCGCCTTCTCGAATTCGATGATGTCGCGCAGCCGCCACCACCCGCCAAGCCACGGGTCCAGGAAGTTGGTTTGTTGCGAATATTCCGGCAGGTCGATACCCATACCCCGCAGGCTCGTTTTTGGGAAAAAAATCGGCGTCGCAATTCGCACGCTGGCCGCCTCGGTCAAAATGCCGATGCGGTTGTGCCACAGTGGCGTCTTGGACATGGTGCCCTCGAAAAACGCATTGAAAATCGTGCCCGTCACAACCCCTTGGAACCCCTGATCGTGCAAATCTGAAACAACGTGTTTGCCCAGGGTATTCACGTGAGCCATGAGCGAGGGCGGCACATTCGGATTCACGGGGTCCGAATACGGCGGCAAGAACAAGCGCGCTCCCCGCGAGCCCATCTGGTGCTGGTCCAGCACGATCTCCGGATGCCAGTCATGATAGAGCACTTTGGCAACATGCTGGCTCTCGACAAGATTGAAAAAAAACCAGTCGCGGTTGTTATCGTGGTCCGCGTAGTGGTGGTATTTCATCGGCATGCGGCTGCCCTCATGCTCGGTGCCCACGTCTTTCAAATACCACTTCGTCACCATGTCCTGGCCATCCGGGTTCAGCGACGGCACCAGCAAAACGATGACGTTATTTCGTATTTTCTCGATTTGCGTATCAGATGACGTGGCCAGCTCGTAGGCCAGCTCCACCGACTCCTGGCTGGCGGCAATTTCGGTGGCGTGGATGTTCAGGGTGATCAAAAAAACAACCTTCCCCTCCTGGATCAAAGTTTCCGCGATGCTCTCTTTCAGGGTATAAGGTCGTGCCAACTGCTGCTGGATGTCTTGGTGCTTTTCGAGATTCTGCATGGTTTCCTCGGCACTGATGATGGCCATGATCATGGGTCGGTCGAGCGTCGTTCTGCCCAACTCGAGCACTTGCGTACGCGATGAAGTCTTACCGAGCATGCTGAAGTAAGAAACGATTTGGCCCCAATTTATCAGCCTTCTGTCTGCGCCCATCTGAAAACCAAAGGTGGCTTCCGGGGATGGAATCGGTTGGGCCACCAGAGTCGCGTTTAGAAATAGCACACTTGCAATGACCACCAGAACCTTCTGTTTCATAGCGTTCCTCAGTTTTGAGTTCTAAGAGACACTTGCGTGGGATGCATAAAGCATGATTTCATTTGAAGTTAACCCATTTCTCCAGGAATTGCAAGAGAATTTTCGGTATTCAGCTTTGACGCTGTAAGTTCCCTAAAGATAGCACGCCATCCAAAACCTTGCGAAGGTTTCGAACCTTCGCAAGGTTACCCTGTCATTTCCAGGAAAACTCTGCCTGTCTGACAAGTTCATGAAAGATGCAGGCAAGAAGTAATATTTTCTTGGAATTTTTTGTGCAGAATCCTTAACTTTCTCCAAGTTAGTTCGCATGCTCAAATCTCTGACCGTACAAAAGGAGGCCAAACCATGCACAAGAGAAACTTTTTGCTACTTTCGCTTTCGAGCATTTGCTGCCTGTTTGTCACACACGCACCTGCCTTCGCGGATCCAATCGATGACATTCTTCGTATCTGGCAAGAAACCATCTGGCTCTGGGGCAAGCGTATTTTCTGGTTCTTTGGTGTGGCATCGGCGATCACGATCGCCGCCTCTCCGGCCAATCGCAAGAAGGCGCTCTACGTTTTGGGAGGGGTCATCTTATTTTATCTTTCTCCCCTTTTGATCGATTTTATTCAGCAGGCGGCTGGCCGACCATTCTAAGCATTTCGACAGATCGGACGATATGTCGCAATTAATGGCGAGCCTGCGGCAAGTATCGGTCAAACATTGTGAAAATAATCAACTGAACCGTTAAGAATCTTTAACAGTTGCCGCAGTGCCAAACGATAGTTAACGGCGGACACCATCGAGCAAGCCCCGACTGTCTCGAGGTCAGCAATGGTCGAGATATTATTCTGGAAAAAGCTTTTTTTAGTTTTCAGGTAGATAGACAAGACAAGATCTTTCATAAATGACAAAAACGGACGCCCCGATTGAGGAAATTGGGAATATTCACAAAAGCCCGAACAGCCCGGAACCAGACAGGATCCCGGGTCGCAGGAGCGAATCGCAAAAAATAGCGAAAATTTTTGTTGCTTTTCATGGGAGCTTTTTGTTATTTTAGGAGTAGAACTAATTATAAATTGGGGAATTGCAGCGGTTTCACCTGGACAAGGAGGGGGAGGCATTCCTAACCACCAGGTTAAATCACCATCATGCCTTTCAACACGGCCTCACCCAATTTGTCGCTCATGCAAGTGTGCACCCGCAAGCTGCACCCGACCTGCAGTCAAGAATGGCGAAGCACGTTGGTTGTCGGCACGGCATTGAAAGGCGCCTTGATGAAGATGACGAATCAAAAAATCGAACACGCTCAGCACTGGATGGAATCTTACTGCATTTCTCCCCCACGTTCTGATACGGGGCTTTGTCGCCAAAAAGCCGTCGCGAAAAATAACCAAAACGCCTGTCGTGCGGGTAACCTCATATACGCAACTCTATCGCCTTTTGAAAGTAAGAACGACTTCGCGTGGGAGATTTTCGCGATATACGCTATCGAACGACAAGATTAGGGAGGCACGTATGTACAAAAGAAAACTATGGTTGCTCACGCTCGTCAGCGCATATTTCCTATTCTTATCGTACTCCTGGGCCTTCGCAGACCCAATTGATGACATACTTCGTATCTGGCAAGAAACCATCTGGACATGGGGAAAACGGATTTTCTGGTTCTTTGGGGTTGGCGCGGCCATTGTCATCGCGGCTTCACCGGACAATCGCAAAAAGGCGCTCTATGTGTTAGGAGGTGTCATACTGTTCTATCTTTCTCCTTTGCTCATCGATTTCATCCAACAGGCGGCCGGCCGGCCTTTCTAGGGATTGTCCCTGGTCACGGGTCAGCGACAAAATGACCTGACCGGGTGAGTGGGAACTAATTTCGATAGATGTAATGGAAACACCGATCGAGCAAACGCTATCCAAGCCGACTCTGCAGTTCGGCCTGCGTCCGGTGGACTATCTGGTCCTGGTCCTCGTGGCGACGCTGGGCAGCTTTTTTCTTTCCAAGCTCTGGCTAATTCTCATTATCCTCGTCCTCTTTCTTGTTTTTCGCTATGTCAACAAGAGCAAGCGTCGTTATTTCTGGTCCTCCATCTACATCTGGTTGATCACAAACACACACCTGCACATCAAGCAAACCCGAAAACTACCCCCTTTGCTTAACCAATAAGGAACAAAGGATGTTTTTTAGCAAGCAAAGCAGTCTGACTGACAATTTTCATTCTCATGGCATCTTGGAGTTCAACGGCAAAGGCTATCACGTGCGCAAAGACGGTGCGATCTCCATCGTCTGGAAGGTGGATGCAGGCAATGCGTTACGATTCACCGAGCCGGATTTTCAAGGGTACACGGCGCAGATGACCAAAACCATCAACCTGCTCCCCCCCTATACGCAAATAGATTTCCTGTACGACAAGTATGAAACGCATTGGGACGCACACCTCAAATCAGATCTGACCACCAATCGCCCGGAAATTGTCAAGTTGATGGAAATTCGCCGGCGTGAGATTGGCGTGCGAGCTGCCTACACCCTCGATGTCTATCTTATCGTGACCTTCAATCATCTCATCCAGTACAAAGCGCCGATGCGGCAGGACTTCTTTCTCTTCAACCGCAACAAGTTCGCGCAGTTGACGAGGGGAAAGTTCGAGCAGGATGGCCGGCACATCGAAAATACCGCCGCTCTGATTGAAAATGAGCTGCGCTGTTTCAGCTTTAGCCGTTTGAGTGGAAATGACATTACCGACTTGCTGAAATCCTATTACAACCTGACCCACCAGCCGGCAGAGCTGAACGTCCGCAGAGAGCAGTTCAACGGGGACCTGCTCTACAAGAACTTCTCATCGAAATATGATGACCTGGTTATTGGTCTCGACCACATGCTGGTCGCATCCATGATCGAGCTGCCGGACAAAGCCGTCAATCCGATTGAAGTTGACAAACGGTTTCTGAGGAGTCCGCTGGAGTGTTTCCTCAGCCTGCCTTTCCGACTCCGTCTCGCGGTGCGAATGGAGAAGATGCCACACGACAAGGCGCGGACGTATATCACCCTCAACAAGCTCATCAACAAACCCCGCTTCAACAATCTGGCCAGCATGAAGATGATCGAGCTGGACGGCGATGAAAACGGGCAGGTCTATCCGGGCATCTCCAATCTCATCGAGTTTGAAAAAGATTTTCTGGCCGACATCTCTCTCACCTTGATGACCTGGCATCCCGACAAGGTGCGGCTGGCCGAGCGGCAGGAGCGCATCATCTCGGCTTTTACGCGATTCTTCAATTCCAGGGGAATGATCGAGTATGGACAGGACGCCCTGAACGCCTTCCTGTCCTGTGCGCCCGGGAATTATCCCTACCGCCGAATCACCGTCCGCGGGGCGCATCTTGGCCACTTCGTCAACCTGAGCGACCACTACAAAGGGATGAACAGTGGCGTGCCTTTGATCAACACCAACGACGCGCCCGTCTACTATGACCTCTTCTCCACCGAGAACGCCAACTACAACTCGCTCATCGTCGGGCCCTCGGGCAAGGGCAAGAGTTTTTTTTGCAACTCTTTGATTTTTAACTACATCGCCCAGGGCGTGCAAGTGATCGCCCTGGACTTGAGTGGCAGCTACAAGCCTTTGGCCGATGTTCTGCGTTCAGATTACATTCAGATCGACAGGCGCAAGCCAAACTATCTCGACCCGTTTCACTATTTCAACCCACTGAGCCATCAACATGACTCCCCCGAATATCTCGAGACGCTGACTTACTTGCAGTCTTTTCTCAATTTGATGGTCAAAGAGGAGTCAGACACCAAATACATGAGCAAGGACAAGAAGGCGGTGATTTATGATGCCCTGGAAAAATTCTTGCAGGCACGGCACGGCGGCGCCATAAACATCCATACCTTCTGGAATTTTCTCCGAGAAAATGGGGACAACATTTTTGAGGACGACACGACATTTTACAGATATGTGGTCAAGACGCTCAGCTATTACCTGGAGAAATCCGCCCTCAAAATATATTTTGATCCCGGCAACCAGAATCATCTGAGCATAAGCCGAGACAAGCCGGTCGACTTGATCGCGTTTGACCTGAAAGGAATCGAGAAGGAAATCGAGCTCATGCCGCTGTACTCCAACCTATTGAGCATGCTGGTCATGAACGCGTTGCATCGAGACTTCAAGAGATTTCTGTTTATCCTGGATGAGAGCTGGAAGGCCCTGGAGAGCTCGGAAATCATCTATGGACTGGTGCGGGAAACCGGCAGAACGTCGCGCAAGCACTTTGGCTCTGTTGCAGCGCTGACGCAGAACATCAAAGACTTGCAACAGGGAGACCTGGGAGCCTCTGTGCTCACAAACAGCTACAGCAAATTTCTCCTGCCGCATTCCGGCGAGGATGTCGAGACGGCGATCCAGGTCCTGGACATGACGCGGGCTGAGCAGCGGGCTTTTCGTAATCTCAAGGAACACGAGATTCTCCTTTCTCGTGAAGGGGAGCCCATCATATTCCGGATTCCGTTTTCCAAACAGGATTACTGGATCTGGACCACCCGACCCGATGAAGTACACAAACGCAACCAACAAATGCGCTACGACAAGAATGTCATCAGTGCAATCTCCGCTCTTGCCGAAACCAACCCCACACAGGAATGAAATCATGAGAACAAAAGCGGCTCTACTGTTCTGGATCGTTCTCCTGGCAACCATCGTCCCGCCTGCTCGCGGGCAGTTTTTCAATCCATCGGACGCGGCAGTGATCGCCAAACTGGGTGAAATCCTCCGCACGCACCGCCAGCATCTGGTGGAGGCGATCAGAACAGCACGCGGGATGGAGCGCACATTTCAGACCTTACAACATCTCGATGAATACGAGAAGAGCTTACGCCGGGACATCGGCTTCATTTCAGGCCTCGACTTGACCCGCCTCGACGACCTCGAACGGCTTATTCTTTTCGGCGACCAAACAGATTTTTACTTTCGCAGCCTCACCGGCAAAATCAATAGCGAGATGTACAACCTGAGCCAGATGAAGCGATATGGGGACGGCTTCCTGGAATCGATGGACGGTCTCGGCATGGTCGATGCCGACTTGATCAGAGCCATCTACGCCAATGACAAGACGCTGGAAGAGTTTGGCATCACGCCCGAGGAGGCGGCGGCCCTGATGCAGCAGCTCTCGGTTGAATCCACCCTGCTCGATTTGTACCAGGTCAAGGGCACCGAGAACCTCATCAAGGCCTTGACTGAGCAGGGCGAACACCTGAAGCGCGTGGCCCGAGACTCGAGCGTCAAGCTCGACCAGGGGCAAAGAGTCATGCTGCTAACAAAGAGCGAGCAGAGCTACATTGAAGCCCTGAAATACCAGCAGCAGCTTGCTGAGAAGCTGAAGGAAAGAAATGCCAATATTTCACGCAGACTTCTTCTGAAGGGCGAGATGGAAGCTGAGATAAGAGAGCTGGAGAAGTTCTATCAGTGGCATGCCTCTCTGGAGCGAAATTTGGGTTTCTTTGATACCGAATATATCAAGCGCCAAAATATCAAGTAGGGGGAGAGCAAAAATGTTCCAGCAGATTCAAGGAATCTACACGCAAAGCAACGAGGTCCTGTCGTCCATTGTCGACCTCGCATGGAAGATCTTGCCTGTTGTGGCACTTGTGATGCTCCTGGCTTATGTCTTCGATGCCCTGAAGAACAACCGCGGCAATTACACCGAGTTTCTGTTCAGGATCGGAGTTGCCGTCCTCGCCCTCGCCAGCTACAAATGGTGGAGTGTTGAAATCGCGACCCTGATTATCGAAATCGCAAAACTGTTCAAAAGCGACGGCGTCTCGGATTACTATAGCGTGGTCATCGAGCTGTTCAAGAACCATGCGGGCAACGAGGCGGCCTGGTATGACGTGGGCATCCAGTTCCGTGGGTTTTTCTACTACTCCTTGCTGTGGATAAGCGTTGCTCTCGTCACTCTGGCGACGGTGTTTTTTGAAATGCTGCAATTCTGGGCGCAAGCCTTTCTCTGGATACTGGGTCCCCTGGCCATCGTCTTGACGCTCTTTCCCAACTTTCGCGGCGCATTTCTGAGCTGGCTGAACCGCTATATCGCTGTCAGCTTCTGGTCGGTCATCTACATGGTCGCCACCAGAATCTTCAACGGCTTGATCGGAGAGACCTTTTCCGACCTGTGGGTGGGAAACAAGACAGGCATTGACCTGTCCGGCCAGGGCTTTCTGATTATGAAGCTGGTCATTTTCAGCGTCGCCTTCTTCTTCGTGATTATCCGCATCCCTGCCATGACGGGCTGGCTGACCCAGCAGAGCTTTGCGAGCGTCAGCACCGTCATCGGCACCGGAGCGGCCCTGGGGGCAAATAAATTGATGGCGGTCGGCAGAACCGTTCGATCGACAGTCGGCAAATTCGGCAAAGCACGCCTGCAGCAAATGGGCAGCGCCATTTCCAACAAGATCTCTGGAGGGGTGGGTCCATGAGTCGCGTTGACTCGAGCCGGACGAGCCGCGCAAGAAACGCGGGATTTAGCAACGTTTTCTTGCCATAAAATTACATGAGGACAAGATGATTTCTTTTGAGGAAAATGATAGGCCACCTTCGGAGGCTCAGGAGACAACCCACAGCGAGCCCGAGCAGAAACCACAAGGGGCGGACGAGATGTCCGGCTTCATCTGGCGGACGTTCGTGGGCAACAAGAAGAAGGAAGACTTTTTCAAGAGCTCTCTCTTACTGCTCATCATCATCAACGGAATCCTCGGCTTTTTCTTGTACAATCAAAAAACGCAAAAATCAGTCTACGTCATCGACGCCGGCGTTCCAAAACTGGCGCACCTGGTCGCCAGCGACGTTCGGGTTGATGAGCAACTCCACTTCTTCATCAAAATATGGGCGAAACTGCTGTTTGAAGTGACGGGTAACAACTATGCCCAGAACCGGGAAACCCTGAAAGAGCTTTCGAGCCAAAGCCTGATGAAACGCATCCTGACGGCCGAAAGTGCCAGCAGCAACAGGCTCATCAAGGAAATCATCCAATCTGAAACCATGCGCTTGAAGGTGGCGGACATCATCATTGACAAAATCGAACGACGCGGCAGCATTATCACTGTCGCTTTCAGTGAGATCATACAGATCGATTTGCCCGATGGCAGTGAAAAATATGTCACCCGCCACAAAGCCGAAATCATCTCGACGAAATACACCTTGAATGGAATTGGCCTGGTGATGGTGGACCTCGACAATCTTTGGAAGCTAGACAGGAGATTAAAATAATGAATCTACCCGAGCATTATGCCAAGCTGAACAAGAAGTGGATCATTCTGGGGGTGATCGGCTTTGTTTTGATTTTTCTGACCGTCTCTTTCCTTGCCTCCTACTATGAATACAAAAAGAGCGGCCCCATTTCGGAAGAGCCCGTCAGCACATACGATGAAGATAGCTTCGCGCGCTTGCATGAGGAATTTATCAAAGACAAACCGCACGGCAAAGACCAGAAAGAGATCCTGGCGGAAATTGTCAAAGAAAGCAAGAAGGCCGACCCAAGAGTAAGAAGAATCAGTACTGAAAGCCTCTATTCAAAAGGCACGTTCGATACCCTGGCTGTCAATTGTGGCATCTTACTCGAAAAATACAAAGAGCTGGTCATAAAATGCAATGAGCTGGAAAAACAGCTGGGAAAGAAGAAAGGCAAAACCGCCTCCGGCAAGAAAAAGGGCAAATCTTCCGCATCGCGTTTTGCAGCTAAACCTCCCGCTACCAGCCGCGGATTTGATTACACCCGATACATTCGCACCGGCACAAGCAGTGAATTGCGCAACGAGGGCGGCGGCGGCAGCTTTGGCAAAAGCGCGCAGTTCACCTGGGCCACGCTTTCTCTGCGCCAAAAGCAGAGGGTCTTCAATCAGTCGGTGGTCGCTTTTGATGTCGCGGAAGCTTTCGAGCTGCAGGGCTCGAGCATCCCGCGTTCGGCCGTGGTGGAGGGGGTCGCGCAAGTGAGTCGCGGCCGCGGCAGAATCTTCATCACTTTTCGCAACATCTACACAGAGGATCAGACCTTCGATATCGAAGGAGAAGTCTTCGCGCTCGACAGGTCGCGTGGCCTGAATGTCTTTATACACGGAGAAAGCAGTGTGGCGGAAAGCTTCAAACGCGAAGCCACAGACCTCATCGGTTTGCTCGACCCGTCCCGCACCGGCATCGGGCGAAACGTGATCCAGGACACAGATGTCGGACAGGAAGTCTATGGTGTCCTGGACGCGGGAACCATGGTGCTGGCCAACATCAGAAAACGATGACGTGAAACGGCAAACGTGAAACGTGAAACGAATTCTTATGGCACCAGTGACAAATTCGCTGTTGGCGAGGAGGGCAGCGGGCTTCCAAGTCCGGCCCCAAAAAGGCAATAGATGAGCACTAGCACGACAAAAACTCCCGGCACCTGGCTGCTGACTCTGATCCTCCTGTTGGGTGGTTTCGCTCTGGCACATGCCAATGGCAGCGACATCGTGATGTATCTCGAGATCGGTACGCTCTCAGAGATCATCATCCCCGAGCCGTACACCACGGTCCAAATCCCGGTACAGATTATCGAGATGCGCGATGTTCCCGGGCGCAACAAGCGCGTCATTACCGTGCATCCTATCGTTCCACAAAAGACCAAAACCAACATCAGAGTCTATACGCAACACTACGATTTTAATATCCGCATTTTTCTCAATTGGACGGGGACCAGGACCACGGAAAGTCTCGATCTCGGCAAGTTTGCGCAGAAGATCACACCCTGGAAAGACACCGCTGCGCCAAATGGCATAGTGGATAATGGCGCAAAGACCAGGAATGGCGCGTCCGGAAACGGCTCCGATATCCAGCCAGACAGACCGGCCACTTTCGGAGACTTCAGCTTCAAGAAGCTGTACAAAGTCAGGCCGGATTTGCTCAAACCAAACAAGCACGCGCCTGCCATGGTGAAAAACCGCGTCGTGTTTGCCATTGACCATATCTTTCACCACAAAGGCAAGCTGGTTTTCAAGGCCACGCTCTGGAACAAATCCAAGGTCCCTTATAACATTCTTCAACTCACTGTGACATACAAGGAGAAAGTTGGCATCCCGGTCCTCAATCAACACGAATCCAAGTCGCTGATCCTGGCGCCATTCTACGAAAAATATTCGAGAAAAATTGTGGCGCCGGGCAAAAAATCTCACATCATCTACGTCACCTCCAAACTAAGTCCGCAAGACACGGGATTCTTTAATTGTGTTCTGGTTGAAAAATTCGGCACCCGCAACTTTGATTTCAATATTCCCTCATACATCAAATAATCGAGGTAAGATGAGAATGTTTCTGACCTGTCTGCTGGCATTCGTACTCAGCAGCCATGTGTACGCGCAATATCAAAAAATGGCCAGGGCCAGCTCCATCAACCTGTCCGCCGCTGCTTCCTATGCCAACCTGGGCTGGAGCAAGCAGCTCAGCAACAAGACCAACCTGGCCATCAGCGGTTCTTATTTTCAGGATGAGGCCAATTCGATTACCTCGGACAACTTTAGCGCCAACCTGGGGCTGAGCCGCTGGCTCTTTCGTATCGGAGACGCTTACATCAGTGGCGGGGTGGGCGGATTTGTTGCCCACACTCATGCCGAGAGCGCAGCCGATACGGAGGACAATGATGTCAGCTTCGGGATTGACTTGCGCGGAGAGCTGGAATTCTATCCCACCTGGTGGCTGGTTCTGTTCGGGGAAGTCAAGCAAATGGAGTTCTTTACCTCCGATTTTCTCAACAGGAAGTTTATTGTTGGTGGGGGTGTGAAGATTGTCTTTTGAGAGGGTCTGCTGTGACTCACTCCTTTCAAAATAATGGAATGCAACGATAGCAAGGGGAGCAAGCTTTGAAAGTACACTCATCTGCAATCATAACACTCATCGTTCTCACGGCGGTCAGTTGCTCGGACCGCAAGGAAGACAACCCCCTGACCGCAAACAATCAACCGCCGACGCTGCAAGTGCTGGGCTTCGCGTCGGATACGCTGGTCTATGTCAATGAAAAGGCCTACGAGTTCGACTTTGTGGCAACAGATGATGGCCAAAAGGAGCTCGAGGTGCTAGCAAAGGCCATCGGCAACTCGGGCACGGTCACGATCGTTGACAAAACCGAAGCAGGTCTTTACAAGGCCGAGTTTGTGCCGTCACGGAAGGGCGAACATCTCATCGAAATCTCTGTCTCTGATGGGCTCGAGACTGCGACCGCCACGTTGTCGGTGTTTTTTGGCGACAATCAGCTCCCGGTGGCGGTGATCCAGTTCCAGGAATTGGCACGGGATAATCAGAATCTCTTGTTTACTTATGAATTCGATGCCGGCAATTCGAAGGACAAAGACAGCAGGATTGTCAAGGCGACCTGGAACCTGGATGGCGTGGTCGTAGAAACACCGTTCGAGCAGAACTTGCAGCACACCTTCAACTACTACGCCGATTACAAGATCGATTTGACGGTCGAAGACGAGTACGGCGGCATCAACTCGACCAGCGCCACCATCGACAATTCCAGACCCCTGGCCAGTTTTATTATTCGACCGGTTCCGGAGGCAAAGAACGGCGACCAGATCACCCTCGATGCTGCAGCCAGTGTGTCACCGCGGGGACAAATCAGCGAATACGAATGGCTCCACCAGCGCCAGCAGGGCGTGGATATCCTGGCTGAGCTGAGCGACAATCTTTTTCGCTATCAGGTCAACATGCCGGTCGGGGAAAATTTCATCGGCCTGGTGGTCATGGATGTCGAGGGAAATGTTTCAGACACGACTTGGGTGAGCTTTAATGTGATCAACCAACCGCCCCAGGCTGATTTTGGTTTTCGCACCGAGCTGGAGCGCATTATCATTACCGACAACCTGTCGCAGGATACCGACCCGGGCGATACCCTGAGCTATAGCTGGTTCCTGAATGACTCGCTGGACAGCGCCAAACAAAACGAAGCCCTGCCCGTCTTCGACCTGCGGGGCGCCGTCTATCAGTTGACCCTCACCGTCACCGACAATCACGGCGCTTCCGGCTCGAGGACGCGCTCCGTCAGCGTGCCGGGCGTGCCGGAGGCGCACTTCGTTTTTCCCGGCGGGGTTGAAGACAACTTCGAGACCGGCAACGGTGAGAGCGTCGTCATCGATGGCAGCCAATCTGTCGCCGGCAATGAAAGCCGGGGCATCGAATCCTTCACCTGGTTCCTGCGTGGCGACAACTTCCCGGTCGAAACGCTCTCTGACGGCAGAGCGGATGAGATCACCCTGCAGATGAGTCATCAAATCGGCGAATATGAAATCGGCCTCAAAATTACCAACCAGGAAGGCATGGAGAGCGCCACAACGTGGAAGAAGCTGATTCTGCTCAACAGCGCTCCAATCGCCGAATTCACGTGCGAATTTCAAGCCTTTCTGGAAGGCATTGTCTACAGAATCCTGACCAATGATTCCACGGATCCCGACCCCAGCGATTCCCTCTCCTTTCACTGGTTCCTCGATGGGGTTGAACAAGAGCAGACCGGTCCCACCCCTACCTTTACGCGGGACCACAGCTCCTTTGTAGACACGATCACGCTGCGAGTCGAAGACCTGTTTGGCGGTACCGGTGAGAAGTCCATCACCGGCGGCTGCAGCGAATAAGGGTCTCGAGATTTCAAATCCTAAACGGGAGTCCGAAAATGGCCTTGATCTACAAGATTGTCGAACTCAACACCAGAACCCTGATGAAGGGTCGCCTGAGGCTCAGACATGTGGAAGACATCCTCAACAAATGGTCGGCTGACGGCTGGCAGCTCGACCGCATCATGACCGGCGCTGATTACTCCTTTTTGAGCGGCAAGAAGGAGGTCTACCTCATCATCTTCAAGCGCGAGGCGGAGCAGGCACCAAAGCAGGAGAAAGAGACTACCGCGCAAGAGGTCGAGGAGGGCAACGGACCACAATAACAAGGTCTTCGTTGTTTATGGCCACGATGAAACAGCAAGAAACCATCTTGAGACAATGCTTAGGCGGTGGGGACTGGAACCACTAATTCTTGACCAGCGTTTTCTTCAACAGATTCAGTGAATCGGCCCGGCGCAGCACAGTCATCCGTTATGCCGAAAAGTCAAGAATAAAAAATAATGCAAGAAGTACAGCGACGGAAATTTCCAAACTGAAGTATCCCGGGGCATAGGAGGAGAGGCGAGCATCATTCCCTCTCTCTCCTACTTCTCAACGGTTGATCTTGAAACAAAACAGGTAGCAAAAATTGATATGATTTCTCCAGATTCAACTATTGCTTTTACAGGCAAATATACTTAAAAAAAAGACAGGTTGTGAAATTTCAATCATACAAAACGTGGTGATAGCAATGACTAAAGCATTATTAGAAAGAATGATCTTAGAAGAAACCAAGAATTTGTCTGCTGACACTTTGCATGAAATCTTGGATTTCATAAAATTCAAAAAGCAAAAGACCTTTGGGAAAAAGTCCTTTGAAAAAAATATGGAAACTGAATTAAGCGATCTCAATGAAATGTCATTAATACATTTAGAAGAAGAATTTTCAAACTATAAAGAGCTTTACCCGCGTGAACATTAATTACGTCACTGATACAATGGCTTTGGTTTTACGACTTGAGAAAAGAAGATTAGGTCGAAAAGTAAAAGCTATTTTTGAGGATGTAGAAAAGGGAAACATAAAATTAATGGTTCCTGCGATGGTGTTGGCTGAAATTGGGTATTTGTCGGAAAGAAATAAAATTGATACCAATTTGAATGAAGTCAAAGATTATTGTGAGAGACATCCTACAGTTCAAATAGAACCCATAACGGAAGAAATAATTCACAGAAGTTTTGAAATTGATGATAAGCCAGAATTGCATGACAGAATAATTGCTGGAACTGCCTACCTAAGAAATTTAGAACTTGTTACCAACGATCCAATAATCATAGATTCCAAATTTGTTTCTACTGTTTGGTAAGAAATTCAAACTTGCATTCATTAAGAATCAGTTGCTCTCAGCAAATTAGGGCATAACATTTTTTTGCAGCCGATTGCGGGGCTCCTGCGTAATTTCCAGTTTTGCTTTTTTTCGAGGTTCCTTCTTAAGGGCAGCTTTGGCGCATTGAAATCCGGCAACGGCTGAAAAACTCGTTATGCCCACAATTCTTTGGGTAGTTTTTGCGATTTCTATAGTCATCATTTTTCGTGTCGACATTAGTCGTCTGTTGAAGACTCTTAGCTGGAGAATTCGTACCGGTGCCTCTCTGAAGGTAGGTGTGATTGAAATCGGACAGAGTTATGTCTCACCTGGAGCTAACCTGTCAGACAAATCTGGTTATGTTGAAACTAGGAAAGATGAGAATCAAGCCCGCTATACCCAGAGAGAGCAATATTATGTACCAAATAGAAATGTTCAGCTCGTGCACAAGCTAGCACCATCGGAACGCCCCGGACAGCTTTATGATATGTTGATTTGTCTAATCCCTCATGGATATGGCGCAACCCTTGCGTCCGTTGCGTGGGTCGAATACTATTTCGGAAAAAGTCGGGGAGAGCGAATCTTTATTTCCAGAGACCGTGCAAGGAGTTTTTCTGTTGCCACGTCAGCATACATCGCCTTTACTTTTGGCCTACGCCGAAAAGCATTACTCAGATAAATACACTCGAATTGAGGTGCGATTCCGAGGACCGCTTTGTTACATTGACGCTTATGCCGAGCCCTGGGTTCCGTCTGACTTTGACCCAAAGGTATTTGGGGAATCACGTGAGGAAGTATTTTGAGCGGCTACGAAATACTCCAATCCATCTTTGTCGGCTGCGCTATTTCGGAGATGAAAATCGTTGGACGTTGGCTTTCTATACATATAGCCAGGAAAAATATGAGCCATCGGTTTTCAACAGTGGGAGTTTCGACGGTACCCCTGAGGAAGCCTTTGAGATCTGTGCGGTGTTTTTGACGGATTGATGGCACCGGGTCGGCGTGATCGGACAAAGCGTCGAGACCAAACACGCGCTCGCGCTGAGTTTGCAGCCCCTGCGAGCATGGAGTGAGGGTGCCAGCAGTTGCGGCTGGTGTTTACATATTGCATGAAAAAGATAAGCGCAAAAGACAGAACAGAATGGCGAGCGTGGCTATCTGCCAACCATGATAAAGTGGCGGAAGTCTGGCTGATATTCTATAAGAAGGAGACCGGCAAAACATCCGTTGAGTACGGAGCTTCCGTAGAAGAGGCGCTCTGTTTTGGATGGGTTGATAGTATCATTAAGAACCTGGATGAGACCAAATACGCAAGGAAATTCACGCCGAGAAGACCCCATAGCAAGTGGTCACCATCGAATATAAAGCGTGTCGAGAAGCTGATAGAAGAAGGATTGATGACCGGGCATGGCATGCAAAAGGTAGAGGCTGCCAAACGGGATGGCAATTGGGACCACCCGGTGCAAAAACCTGAGCTGACCTTCGAAATCCCGCCAGAATTCTCACAGGCATTGAACCGAAACAAGGCAGCCAAGGAAAACTTCGACAAGTTGGCAACCACCTACCAAAAGCAGTATATCGAAAGCATAACCTGCGCTGCCATTCAACGCACTTAAATTGATTAACATA
>JBHHXT010000062.1:0-23597 GCA_046757165.1 bacterium
AACTCACTTTTTCCGAGAAAGAACTTTCCGAACTTATTTTTGAAAGAACCGGAAATGAGAAAGACTTTGGCCTTATTCGCAGCAAAGGCGATCAGGCTTTGTTCGGGTTCACAACCGGCCAAATGAAACAGAGGCTGGGGATCAAGCCAGACCGGCCTTTGGTCACGACCTAACACAGAACCAACGATGAAATCACACGACGTCAGAAAACAATTCCTGGATTTTTTCAAAAGCAAACACCACGAAATCGTTCCCAGCGCACCGGTCGTGCCGTTTGACGACCCGAGCTTGCTCTTTACCAACGCCGGCATGAACCAGTTCAAAAACGTCTTCCTCGGCCAGGAGACCCGGAATTACAAACGGGCGGCGGACACCCAGAAGTGCATTCGCGTCAGCGGCAAGCACAACGACCTGGAGGATGTCGGCTTCGACACCTACCACCACACTTTTTTCGAGATGTTGGGCAACTGGTCGTTCGGCGACTATTTCAAGAAGGAAGCCATCGCGTGGGCGTGGGAGCTGTTGACCGAGGTTTGGGGCATCGAGAAAGACCGGCTGTACGCCACCGTATTTGGCGGCGACGCTGCCGATGGCCTCGGACCGGACGAAGAGGCCGAGCAGCTCTGGAAGGAAGTCACCGATATCGATCCGGCAAAAGTGGTGCGCTTTGGCAAGAAGGACAATTTCTGGGAGATGGGGGAGACCGGCCCTTGCGGTCCCTGCTCGGAGATCCACATCGACTTGACCGCGGACAAGTCAGGTGGCAGGTTCGTCAATGCCGGCGATCCGCGGGTCATCGAGATCTGGAACCTGGTATTCATTCAATTCAACCGCAGCAAAGGGGGCAAGCTTGCCAACCTACCGGACAAGCATGTTGACACCGGAATGGGATTCGAGCGCGTTCTGGCGATTCTAAATGGCACCGCATCCAACTACGACACCGACTTATTTACCCCGCTTCTGAACAGAATTCATGACTTGACCGGGATAAGATACGCCGGCGACGAAAAGGGCTTTGCGCACCGCGTGATCGCGGACCACATCCGGGCGTTGACGTTTTCGATCGCAGATGGCGCCATGCCTTCCAATGAAGGCCGGGGCTATGTTTTGCGCCGCATCCTGCGACGGGCCGCACGCTTCGGCCGCAATCTGAATATGCACGAACCGTTCATTTATGAATTAGTGCCAGCGCTGGTCGAAACCATGGGCGAGGCCTTTCCGGAAATCCGGCAAAAGCAGGCGTTTGTCTCGCAGGTCATCAAGGCAGAAGAAGAAAGCTTCAACGCCACGCTTGACCGGGGACTGGAAATATTTGAAAAGATATCCGCGCAGATCGAAAAAGAAGGGGAAAAGAGAATTCCCGGAGCCGAGGCCTTCCGTTTGTACGACACCTATGGCTTTCCGCTCGACCTCACGCAGTTGATGGCGAGGCAAAAGGGCTTCACCGTCGATGAAGCCGGCTTTGACAAGGCCATGGCGGAACAGAGGGAACGGGCCCGAAAAGCCGGCAAATGGGCCTACACAACGGATTTCGAGTACCAGCACTGGACAACTTTGAGTGAGGGGGAAGACTCGAAGTTTCTGGGATACGAGACGCTGACGAGCGAATCCGAGATACGAAAATACCACGTCGACGGCGATCAGATTTTTCTGACGCTCGACCAGACCCCGTTCTATGGCGAAGCTGGCGGCCAGGTCGGCGACGTCGGCGAGATCGCGGGCGATGGTTTCAAAGTTCGCGTTCTCGACACCATTCGCGATGGCAGCACACTGGTCCATATCGGCGTCTTCGAGCAAGCAGGCGAGATTGTCAAATCAAAGATAGTCGCCAGGGTGGACGGCCGGCTGCGCAAGTCCACGGCTCGCAACCACACCTGTACGCATCTGCTGCACAAAGCGCTACGAGAAACACTCGGAGAGCATGTCACGCAGGCCGGGTCGCTGGTGGCGCCGGACCACCTGCGCTTCGACGTCACCCATTTTCAGAGAATTACGCCCGATGAGCTGGCCCGAATCGAGGCGCGTGTCAACGAGAAGATCCGCGCTGATTTGCCGGTGGAAACGGTCAAAACCACCTATGTCAAGGCGCGCGAGATGGGCGCCATGGCAATTTTCGAGGAGAAGTACGGCGAAAACGTGCGCATGGTGAAGATCGGCGATTTCAGTCTGGAGCTGTGTGGCGGCACCCATCTCATCCACACCGGGGAAGCAGGCTACTTCCGAATTGTCTCCGAATCCGGCACGGCAGCCGGAATTCGCCGCCTGGAGGCCGTAACCGGTGAAAAAGCCGACACATTGCTCAGGCACGAAAAAGAGACGACGCTGCAACTCCAGGAGCTTCTGAATTGCCGGGGCGATGAAATCATCCCGAAGGTTTCGGCTCTGCTCGAAGAACACCACCAGTTGGAGAAAGCGGTTCGACAGCTCAGAGTGAAGAGTGCCCGGCAGGGGATTTCGCAGCTCATTGAGCAAGCCAGGCGTCTGAACGGGTTCAAAGTGGTCACCTCCAGAATACACAGCGACAATGTCGAGGAGCTGAAGCAAATTGGTGACACGTTGCGTGCCAGGCTGGGCTCTGGCGTGGGCGTCCTGGGCGCCGTGATCAATGGCAAGGCTTCCTTTGTGTGTGTGGTGACGGATGATTTGATCGCGGGCCAGAAGCTCAAAGCTGGCGATATCGTCAAACAAGTGGCTGCCATAGCAGAAGGCAGCGGTGGAGGCCGGCCGCACATGGCTTTGGCCGGCGCCAGGAATGTCAACAAGATTGATGAAGCCCTGGGAAAGGTGCCGGAGATTGTCGCGGCATTTCTTTCTTGAAAGGTAGAGAAGCTTGACGACGTTTGAGCGAATCCTTCGGGTCACAGAAACCCAGGCAGCGGGATATTTCGTTCTCATCGACCCGGACAAGTGGCAAGGGGAGCAAATCGGCGATCTCGCCGCCGAAGCGTGTGAGGCGGGCGCAGACGGGATCCTCGTTGGCGGCAGCCTCCTTCTTTCCTCATCGTTCGATGAGCTGGTCAAAATCATCAAGAAACAGATCGATATCCCGCTCATCATCTTCCCGGGCAGCACGACGCAAGTTTCCCGCTACGCAGATGCCGTGTTTTTTCTTTCTCTAATCAGTGGCAGAAATCCGACTTATTTGATCGGTGAGCAAGTTCGTGCAGCCCCGGTCATCAAGGCGTTGGGCATTGAGGCGATCTCAGTCGGTTACATGCTCATCGAGTCGGGCACGACGACCTCCGCAGAGTTTATGAGCAACACGCGCCCCATTCCCAGGAGCAAGCCGGACATCGCCAAAGCGACCGCGCTGGCAGCCGAGTATTTTGGCATGCAAATGGTCTACCTCGAGGCCGGCAGCGGTGCGGACCAGCCCATCCCGGATGAAATGATTCGACAGGTGCAGGACTATGTTTCGATTCCTATCATAGCGGGCGGCGGCATTCGCACGCCTGAAGAAGCACACCGGAAGGTGCAGGCCGGGGCCTCTTTTGTGGTGACCGGGAATGTGCTGGAGAAAGAGGGAACGGGAAGTTTGATGAAGGAATTTGCGCAGGCTATTCACGGCTCGCAACTATGAACCTTTTGTGAAGCAAGTGCAAGATGGGACAAGCATCAAGTCTGCATACCTTTGTCAAGGAAATCGGGACAACAGGCATCCGAATTTGTTGAAATAGCCTCACATTTTTGCATATCATTCATTTAAGTGTATATTTAAGCAAAGCAAAACAAACACCGAGCCACGGAGGAGCCTTGATCGATATCCACTCACATGTCCTGCCTCAGATCGACGACGGACCGACAAGTTGGCAGGAAACAATGGCGATGCTGCACCAGGCAGAAGAAGATGGCATTACTGAAGTCGCCATCACCCATCACATTTTGAGCAATCTGGATTACGAACGCGAGCCGGAGATCCTGACAAAATTTGAAGAGCTGAGGGCGCGTATCTCCCTGGAGAAAATCGAGATCAAGCTCCACCTGGGCGCGGAAATCTACTCCCAGGCCGATATGGAGCTGCACCACACGATTTCCACCTACAACAACAACAAGAAATATTTCCTGGTGGAATTCCCGATGCAGGGAATCCCCAGGTTTGTGGCGGAATACTTTTTCGAGATTATTACTAAGGGCATGACGCCTGTTATCGCGCACCCGGAGCGTAACATGGGTGTGGTGCGCAATCCGGAGCGGGCGTATGAATTCGTGCAGCGGGGCGCCCTTTTGCAAGTGAACGCCGGCAGTATCACCGGCCGGCATGGTGAGCCGATAAAGGACACAGCAGCCATTCTCATGAACAGCAATCTCGTCCATTTTGTCGGTAGCGATGGCCACAATACCCGTCGACGACCGCTCACACTGCGCGATGCCATGAATCGGGTTGCTGAGGAGTGGGGAGAGGAACGGGCGCAGGCTTTGTTCCATCACAATCCGCGCAAGGTGTTGGCCGGCGAGCCCATCCAGGCACCAGAGCCGTTGCCCATCCAGCCTTTGAGGAAAGGGTTGTGGGGGCGCCTGAGAAAGGCGTTCGCCTCTTGAACAAGAAAGGGCAGGAGCTTTGCGGTCGTGCTACAAAACCGGGCATTTCGGAAACCTGTGGCCGGTTGCGAAGTATAACTCTTGAACTCAAACCAGACAGGGATCCCTGCAGAAATTAATAGATGCTCACGTTTCTGAATTCAGCAATCCTTTTTGGCCTCGCCGCCGTCGCCATCCCCATTCTGATTCATCTTTTCACCAGGCAAAAGACCAAGACAATCTATTTCAGCAGCTTGAAATTCTTGCGAGAACTGCAAAAGCAAAGAATCCGGCGCCTGAAAATTCGGCAGATTCTGCTGCTCATTTTAAGGACGCTGCTCATCCTGGCACTGGTTTTCGCGTTTGCGCGTCCAACCTTGAGAACCTCGAGCTCATCGGCTCTGAGCGCTGGCGCGCAATTGACCGCCGTGGTCATTCTGGACAACACGCTCAGCATGGGACGGGTCTCCGAGGGCAGGCGTCTGCTCGATTTTGCCAAAGACCGGGCCGTTGAAATCGTCTCTTTCATGCGCCAGGGAGACGAGATTCATTTGCTCTACCCGCAAGATCCGCCCAAATTCGCCCACGAAGGGGCAAGATTCAGCAGCGAGTCTGTAATAGAGCTTATTGAGCAGACCGAGCTTTCTTATCACCGCACGGATTATGTCGCCGCCTTGTCGCTGGCCAATCATATTATGACCAGCAGCCAGAACATCAACAAAGAAATCTACCTGATTTGCGATCTGCAAAAGAACGGCCTGAATTTGCCTGAGGAAAGCAATGGTCATACCCTTCTGGCCGACGGCATCAGGCTGTTCATCGTGCCCGTGACCAGTAAGGAAACGGGGGGAAATCTTGCGATTTCCCACCTCACAATCGGCAATCAGATTCTGGAAAAAGGAAAGGTGGCGCAGGTCCAGGTGCGAATCAAGAACACGACGCCCAACCCTGTGCGAAATAAACTGGTGCATCTTTTCGTCAATGGCAAAAGGTTGGGTCAAGATGTCGTGAACCTGGAGCCTCGAGCTTCAGCTAACCTGGTTTTTCGCGTGGTTCCGGACCGTACCGGGTTCCAGGAGGGTCATGTTTTGTTAGAAGATGATGATCTGCTCGAGGACAATCGCCGTTATTTTGCTTTTGACATTGTGGATGAGATACCGGTTCTGATCGTCGGCAAGGAGGTCCGTGACACGCGCTATCTCAAGCTGGCCCTGCGGCCGCAGCAGGGGGTGGGGTCATATATTCAAGTCAAAGAAGTATTGGCAAGCCAGCTAGAGCAGGAGGATTTGAGCCGCTTCAAAGTCGTCATTCTCTCCAACGTGCCGAAGTTTTCAACACAGGAAGTGCAAAAAATTCAAAGCTTTGTCAAGACCGGTGGTGGGCTGTTGCTCTTTCTGGGCGCGGACGTCGACTTGCGCAACTACAACGACCATCTGCACAGAAGACTGAACCTGCCTGCCCTGACTCAGACGCTGACTCAGAGCGGGCAGGAGAAATTCCTGACCCTGGGAAAAATCGATTTCAGCCATCCGATTTTCAAGGGTGTTTTTGAAGGTGAAAAGTATGTCGAGTCCCCGCATGTCCGTTTTGCCGTCGACATCAGCAGCGAGGCACCGCTGGACAAGATTATTGAATACAGCAATGGGGCGCCGTTTCTGTTCGAGAAGCACCTGCAGAAGGGCCATATTCTTTATGTCACCACCAGCATTTCGCGCGATTGGTCGGATTTGATTTTCCGGGGGCTGTTCGTGCCCTTGCTCAACCGCAGCGTCATCTATCTTTCCGGCGCGGCCCGGGCCGAGAATGACCAGCTCCTGGTCGGTGACGAGATCAGCTTCCACTCCGAATCCATCGCGGCCGCGGCCAACCTGATGATGGAAAAACCAGATGTCTCGCAGGTCAAGATCAAACCGGAAGTCTCGAAGGGCAATTATTCTGTCCACTTCGGGCAGACCGGGCAGCCGGGCATCCATAAGCTTTATGAAAATCAAAATCTTATCGCGCAATGGGCAGTAAACTATGATGCGCAAGAGCTGGAAGGTAGCGCTTTTGAGTTAGAAACCCTGGCACAAGAAATCGACGAAAGTCAGATCTTTGAGATAGAGCGCAGCAGCGATATTGCCGAAATGCTAAATGAAACCCGCTTTGGCCGCGAATTCTGGAAGATTCTGGCGGCCCTGGCGTTGGTCTTTATTTTGCTCGAGACTGCGTTGTTCAAAGAGAAATCGCTGGCGGACTCTGCAAACCCGGGAGGTTCAAACACTTAGTTGTATCCGGCACCTTCAAGCGAACGAGAACGGGCGATCTTGGTCGGCGTCACGCGAAATGACGACCGCTGGGAGACCGAAGATCACCTGCAAGAATTGGCCCTGCTGACAGACACGGCCGGCGCCGATGTCATCGACAAAGTGATTCAAGAGAAGGCGAGAATCGATCCGGCCTATTTTGTCAGTCGGGGCAAGGCTGAAATAATTTGCGATCTGGTGAAAGAGCGGCAGGCCAACTTGCTTATTTTCGACGATGATCTCAGTCCGGCGCAAGTCCGCAACCTCGAAAAGCTGACCGGCCAGAAAATACTCGACCGCAGTGGCCTCATCCTGGACATCTTCGCCCACCGTGCCAAAACCAAAGAAGCGAAGACTCAGGTAGAGCTGGCGCAGCTCAACTACCTCCTGCCCCGTCTAACACGACAGTGGACTCACCTTTCCCGGCAGGTCGGTGGCATTGGCACCAGAGGCCCGGGTGAAACTCAGCTCGAAGTCGACCGGCGATTGGTTCGAAAACGAATCAGCGTACTGACAAAAGCGCTGCGAAAAATCACAAATCAGCGCGAGGTGCGGCGGCAAGGCCGGCAGGAGACCTACAAAGCTGCGCTCGTCGGCTACACAAATGCGGGCAAGTCGACGCTCATGAATTCCCTGACGCAGTCCGAGGTCTTTGTCGAAGACCGATTGTTTGCCACCCTTGACCCGACCATCCGGCGGATGAAGATTCCAAACTTCAAAGAGGTTCTACTCATCGACACGGTTGGATTCATTCGCAAACTGCCACACAATCTGGTGGCTTCGTTCAAGAGCACGCTGGAAGAGGCCGCCGTGGCCGATTTGCTGCTCCATGTCGTCGATATCACGCACCCGGGATTTTTCCAGCACATCCAGGTTGTGAATGACGTGTTAAATGATTTGAAAATCTCAAATAAACCTACTATTCTTGTTTTCAACAAGATCGACCGGTTGAAAAACAAAGCCATTGTGCAGCGCTTGAAAAACGAGTACCCGCAGGCGGTGTTTGTTTCGGCGACAAGAGGGCTGTTTCTCACTGATTTGAGCAATGAGATTTGCCGAGCAGCCAGCGAATCGGTCGTCGAGCTGGAACTGGGGATCAATGTCGAATATTCTGAAATAATTGCAAGGATTTATGAGTTATCCGAAGTAGTGCAAACTGATTACCGTGAGAAGAGAGTTGCAATGCGAGTCAAAGCAACCGAGGAAGATGCTTCAGCGGTCGAGCGACTTTTGGAGAGAGAAATTCCCGGGCATTATTCCTTCGAAAGATTGGACGGCATCTGATTGTCATCTGGCTGCATGGAGCTGCGTTCAACAGCACCTGTGCGGTTTTCAGTCCCTAACCCGGCCAACCCCCGAAAAAGACTCGGGATCTGCGACCGGAAATCCTACCCACTACTTAATGATGAGAATTGCCCTTCTGATCTTTAGCATCCTGTCTTTTTCGGATTGGAGCGTGCTGGTGCTGCCAGCACGTGCGCAGGGGGACTTCATCCGGCAGCGGGAAACCAATCCGAATTATCAAGAAGGGGACTGGGTGAGTTATTCGGTCGCCCGTTTCATCACCTCCATCGCCGTCGGCCAGCAATATGTCTATTTCGGCACGCGCCACTCAGGCATTATCCGCCTGGACCAGTATCAGTACCGCTGGGACTTTCCCTGGACAACCAGCAACGGGCTGGCCGACAATCAAGTCTGGTCCGTGGCGTATGACCACGAAAGCGGTTTCTTGTGGTGCGCCTCCCACCGCGCCATCAGCTACTACCAGCCGACTGCCCACAAGTGGCACAATTATTTTAAGGATGAGTTTGGGCTGCCATTTAATGACGAGATCGAGTCCATTGGCATTGGGCCGAGAAAAATCTATTTTCAAGCCCGCTCCGGCAGAGTGCTGGAGACGAACAAGTTCGGCGGCATCATTCTCGTTTCCAACAGTCAAGCGGGCAGCAATGGCAGCGTTCGGTGGTTCGGCAGGCGTGCGCAACGACAGCGCAGATTTCCGAATTTCTTTATGTCTCACGGCTACCTGTTCAATCCGGAAGGCGTGGTAGAAGATTTCAACTTCCGCCGTGCAGAGGTGGTGGCCGCCGTCGAGGACGACTGGGGCAACTTGTGGATTGGCACCTGGGGTCTGGGCGCCGGGCGCGGCGACCTGCGTAATTTGCAACTGGACATGTATGAATTCGGCCTGAGCAACTTTTCGGTGCAGGCGTTGACCCTTGCAGACGAAGTGCTCTGGCTCGGCGGCACGCACTCATCAGAAACGCAGCGCGGCATCACGGCCTGGGACCTGGGGCGCGAAACTTGGAGTACCTATGAACAACGCAATATCTCAGAGCTGCGCAGCGACCAGATTTACGCCATTACAGCTGACAACGACGACCTGTGGTTCTCCACCGGCTATGGCCTGGTCCGTTACTCCAGCCGGAAAGGAAGCTGGCAAACGTTCGACAGTTTTGAAGGTCTTTCGGATAACCTTGTCTTTGACGCGGTTGCGGACGACTCGTGCGTCTGGATTGCGACCAGCAATGGCATCGACCGCTTGCTGAAAAATAGCCTGAGCAAAAAGGACAGCGTGAAAATCAAACCCATCAGTCCTGGCAATCTCGCCCTCACCCGGGTTCGTGACCTGGAGCTGATGGAAAATTTGCTCTGGGCGGCCACCAACCGGGGCGTCTATGTTTATGATACCGCCAAACGCGTTGGAGGATTCAGCGACGAATTCGAGGGGCCCATTACAGACGAGATCACCTCCATCTCCAGCTATCAAAACGAGCTCTGGCTGGGCAGCACCGACGGCGTCGATGTGTTCGACACCAAAAAACGGCAATGGCTCGGCGTCACCGAAGGTCGTCTGCTGTCGACGTCGGTGAACAAAGTGCTCGCAACCCCGCAAGCGGTTTGGGCCGCCACCAACAGCGGTGTGATGAAATTCAACCGCAAAGACAAAACCTGGCGCAAGTTCACCGTCAAGGATGGGCTGATCGATAACCGGGTGCATGCGATATTGTTGGACGGGGATTATATTTGGTTTGGCACTGAGCGGGGACTGACGCAGTTTTATTGGAATGATCCGAGCCGTATCGATTGAGCGGCTGAACGAAACGGCGGCACGCGCAATTCTATCAACTCACTCGCTTAGCTCCACACGAAACCACAAGCGCCTGGTGCGCTGACATCGACAATTTTATCGATATTGGTTCACACGGATCAAAAAACCACACGGAAAATCTTCTAAGAAAGAAATCTGTGTGTGATATATTTGGGCGCTCGTCATTGAGCAGGCTCTGACCAAATGACGCCCGCGGGGCAAATGACGGCGCGAAGCGCCAAATGATTTTTTTGCAACAAAGTCTGCGAACAACATTTGAACCTAACCAGGAAGAATATTCAATTATGGACCTCTTCTCCCAACAAGCCAAAGAAGAAACCTCCCGCGCCACCCCTCTGGCCGACCGCATGCGCCCTAAAACGCTCATGGATTTTGTCGGGCAGGAGCATCTGGTCGGTGAGGGGAAGGTCCTGCGCTGCGCCATCGAAAGCGATGAGCTGGTCTCCATGATTTTTTGGGGTCCGCCGGGAGTGGGCAAGACCACGCTGGCCAAGCTTATCGCTCGCGAAACGAAAGCGGACTTTTTCGAGCTCAGCGCTGTCTCCTCAGGCGTGGCCGATATCCGCAAGATTCTGGAAAAAGCCCGTGTCAACCGGCATCTCGCCAAGCGCACGATCATGTTCATCGATGAGATTCATCGCTTCAACAAAACGCAGCAAGATGCCTTGCTGCACAGTGTGGAAGACGGCACTGTTTTGCTCATCGGCGCGACTACTGAAAACCCATCGTTCGAGGTCAACGCGCCGCTCCTGTCCCGATGCCGCGTCTATCGGTTGCACGAGCTGACTTTTGATGAGCTCGAAACCATACTCGAGCGCGCGCTGACAAACGATGCGGTGCTGGCAAAGCAGACGGTCATCTTCGAGGACAACTCGGACAACCTGCTGCTCAACCTTTCCGGCGGGGACGCACGCAACGCCCTGAACGCGCTCGAGCTGACGATTCAGATCGCCCCAAAAGCAAAAGACGGGACGCTGACCATCACCCAGGAAATCATTCGTGAAGCGCTGCAAACCAAGACGACGCTCTATGATAAGCAGGGCGACTCCCACTATGATGTCATCTCCGCGTTCATCAAGAGTGTGCGCGGCTCTGATCCGGACGGCGCACTCTACTGGCTGGCACGCATGATAGAAGCCGGCGAGGAGCCGAAATTCATCGCCCGCCGCCTGATCATCCTGGCCGCTGAGGACATCGGCAATGCGGACCCACAGGCCCTGCTGGTGGCGACCGCCGCCTTTACCGCCATCACCTACATCGGTATGCCGGAAGGGCGGCTGGTGCTGGCGCAGGCGACAACCTATCTCTCCTCCGCGCCCAAGAGCAACGCCTCGTACAAGGCGATCTCCGCTGCACAGCAGGATATCCGGGACCATCCGGTTGCGGCCGTGCCGCTCCACCTGCGCAATGCCCCGACCCGGCTGATGAAAGAACAGGAGCATGGCAAAGACTACCGCTATCCGCATGACTATGCAGGGAATTTTGTGGTGCAAGCCTATTTGCCGGAGGCGCTGAAAGACCGGGTGTATTATCGTCCGAGCGAGAATGGGTACGAGAAGGAAATCAAGGAAAGATTGCAGCGGTTGTGGCAGAAGGTTGGGGAATGAACTTCACTTACCTTGTACTTAAGCCTGAACCAAACAAGATTTGTTCCTGAATTGACCGGGGGGGTCGGTGTAGAAGCTTCAGCTTGCTGGGGTGAGGGGATGGTCTTGCCAAAAAACAACAAGACGTTCCTACTGAGGGACTAAAACACGGTCACAGACCGTGTTGGATCATTTCTGGACTTTTTTGCAGTTTCCTCTATGACACAGCCACTCACTGCTCACAAGATTTCTGGCATCGATCTTTTGCTGACCCCAAACTAACTAACGCCTCCATGCGGTACCGTCGTGTCCAGGTGCGGAACAATTCTCATTTGTTTTGCTGTTTAATATGATTACATTGCTTTATCTAGCCTGAATAATTCATGAACTATGATTTTGGGTCAGGATTCGGAAATGTCATTCCCGCGAACGCGGGCATCCATAGAGCCACTATGAAACGAACCCCACCGCAGAGTGAGCGGCGCTTACATGAAATGGATTCTGCCTAAACTTTCCCTTCTTCTTCTCGGCCTCTTCCCACCTGAAGCTGCATTTTCACAGGAGCTCGTTGCGAAAGATAGCACGGCAACGGACCGGGCGGTGGTCCATGCGGATTCCGCCAGCACCGACACATCACACGGTCTTCTCGGCCTGCCGAGCATCGGGGCGAAACGTGATTCGTCTGCCACCAGCTCGATCCAACCGGCAGACGTCGGTATCGATGCCGTGGTAGAATACTCCGCGCGAACCATCGACAGCCGCCAGGGGCAGGGCATCATCTATCTCACGGGTGACGCGCAGGTAAAATACAGAGACATCACCATAAAGGCCGGCAAAATAACCATCAAGCAGAATGAAAACCTGCTTATCGCCGAAGGCGTCCCCGATACCAGCAACGGCCTCGCGGATAGCCTCTACTCGAGAGTTGCCGATTCGACCAAGATCGAGTACAAGGATTTCCCGGTGTTTGCCGACGGCAACGAGATCATGGTCGGAGAGCGCATGGAGTTCAATTTCAAGTCGCAGAAGGGTCGAATTATCCGCGGCCGCACCGAATTCCAAAAGGGTCATTACTTCGGTGACGCGGTCAAGCGCATTGACCCAAAAGTATTCTTTGTCGCCAATGGCTCGTACACTACATGTGACCAGGAGGAGCCCCACTTTCAATTCAAGGGCAAGAAGATGAAAGTGATCGCCGACGACAAAGTGCTGGCCAAACCCGTGATCTTTTTCATCGGCAAGATCCCGCTGGCCATCTTTCCCTTCGCCATGTTCCCCACGCAGGAAAATGGCCGGCAGAGCGGAATCATTCTGCCGCAGTATGGCTCCAGCCCCACTGAAGGCCGCTACCTGCGCAACCTGGGCTACTACTGGGCCACCAACGAGTATATGGACCTCCGCCTTACCATGGATTTCTTTGAGAAGAGCGGTTTTCTTTTTCGAAGCCAAATGAACTACGCGTTGCGGTACCGTTTCTCGGGCTCTGTGAGCGGCTCGTTCACCAACAAAAGCTTTGGCGACCGCAAAGAACGGAGTTGGAATCTGCGCGTCCAGCACAGCCAAACCATCGACCAGAATACCAGCTTGTCCGTCAATGGCAGTTTCCAGAGCAGCAATAATTTTTACCGGGATTTCAGCAACAACCGGCAGCAGCGTTTGCGCCGGCAGATCATCTCAAACGCCACCTTCAGAAAACGCTGGGGGGAGGGCAAGAACAGTATCGACCTCAACCTGTCACAAACAAAGGACCTCGAGAGCGGCAGTACCTCCCGAACCCTGCCGCGACTGCGCTACACACGCAGCCGGGGTGCGATCATCCCATTCAAGGAAGACAAAAGAGGACGCAAGAAGGGGGAGCCGAAATGGTATAACTTGATCCAGTATGATTACAAAGGCCTGCTTGAAAACCGCGTCCGGACGGACACCACCTCTAACCCGGACGACATCACGCGCAAAGTGGAGCACGATATCAATTTGAGCTTTACCAGTCCCGGCAAGCTCTTTGGCGTCCTCAGCCTGACGCAGAGTTTCAAATATGATGAGGACTGGTTCGACCGCCGGGCTGCCCGGTACGTCATCACCGACTCCTCCAGAAACAAGCTGGAAGCGGTTGAGGAGAAAGGGTTTTTTCAAAGGCGGCTGTTCCGCTACTCGGCCTCCGCGAGCACAAATCTGTTCGGGACGTTCCGTCCGAACATTTTTTCCATCACCGGCTTCCGCCACAAAATGAGCCCATCGATTTCGTTTTCCTTCCGGCCGGACTTTTCGGACGCGGACAGATGGGGCTACTTTGTCACGGCAACCGACACCGCGGGCAGGGAGCTCACCTTTGACCGCTATTCCGGAACCCCGCGCGGCAAGCAGATGAGCATGGGCTTCAACCTCAACAACCTGTTTCAGATGAAGCTCGGCAAAGGCGAAAAGGAAAAGAAGATCGATTTGTTCAATTTGAATTTCAGCAGTGGCTACAACTTTGCAGCGGATAGTTTGAAACTGCGCAATCTCGCCACCTCCTTCCGGGCAAATCCCCGGCGCAATTTCAATGTCAGCATGAGCCTCAACCACAGCTTCTATCGCTTCGATCAAGCTTCCCGCCGGACGGTCGATGAGTTCATATCCCCGCGACTCACCTCCTTTCGCCTCGATGCGCGCTGGTCGCTGAGCGGCAGCAAAAAGGCCGCGGGTGCGGCGAGTGGCCGGTCCCCCTCGCTTGACGAGGATGAAGAAGCGGTGCCCTTTCAGCGACCGCGGCAAGATGAGGCCCGCGCCAGTGGACTGTACCGCAGCGACTTCGACCCGGAGAGCGCGTTTTCTGCCCTCGACATTCCCTGGCGGGCAAATCTCTCCTTCTCATACAGCATCAGCAAGGCAAACCCCGACAACCCGATCAAAAATGCGTATCTCGATCTCAGCAACGTCGAGCTGCAGCTCACCAGGAAGTGGCGCATCGGCTACCGCTTGCGCTACGACCTGACCAAAACGAAAGTCGTGGATCAGCGCATCTCTTTTTATCGCGATCTGCATTGCTGGGAGGCGCGTTTCGACTGGAATCCCTCCGGTATCGGCAAGGGCTACTATTTCATCATCAACATCAAAGCGCCACATCTGCACGATATCAAGATCGAGAACCGTGGCGGCGCAACCTCTGTTCTGAAGAGTCCGTTCTAAGTCAGGCGCCGAATACTCTGAGACACTTTTGTCTTGCATTTATAGCGCTACTAGATTATATTCCTTGACAGATGTGTCGGGTAAAGTTTCAGAGTTCGTTGTTTTCTTAGAATTAAGAACGATCCGATACAGTTTGCAACTGTAGATAGATTCACCTTCGCGGATTTCTTATTGTCACCCGTCAAACGAGACAAACGTGCTCGTATTCTATCGTTTCATTTATCAAGTTTGCCACAGCGGCGGTGCCGCGGCTGGATTAAGAGAAAGGACTGAATGTCAAGAATCATTGCAATTGCTAATCAGAAAGGTGGTGTCGGCAAGACCACTACCGCCGTCAATCTCTCTGCCTGTCTGGCCGTTGCAGAACATTCGACCTTGTTGATAGACATCGACCCGCAGGCAAATTCCACCAGCGGTTTTGGGATCGATTGCAAAAATGTCAAGCAAAGCATCTACGAAATCCTGATCGAGAACCTCGATATTGATCAAGCGATTATCAAAACGAAGCTGGACTATCTCGACATGGTGCCGTCAAATGTCCAGTTGGCAGGCGCAGAGGTCGAGCTGGTCAACACGGTCGCGCGTGAGAAAAAACTCAGTACCGCCCTGCAGCACTTGCCGACGGGCTACGATTACGTCTTTATCGACTGTCCCCCTTCCCTCGGACTCTTGACCATCAATGCGTTGACGGCCGCGAACTCGGTTCTCATCCCGATTCAGTGCGAATATTACGCTCTGGAGGGACTGGGACAGTTGCTCAATACCATCCGGCTGGTGCAGAAGCATCTCAATTCGAGCCTGGTCATCGAAGGCGTGCTTCTGACCATGTACGACAGCCGTCTCAACCTCTCCCGCCAGGTGGCCGAAGATGTGAAACGGTATTTCGAAGACAAAGTCTTCAACACCATCATCGACCGCAATGTGCGTTTGAGCGAGGCGCCGAGCTACGGCAAACCCATCATTCTCTACGACGCCATTTCGAAAGGGTCTGAAAGCTACATGAACCTGGCCGAGGAACTTCTGAACAATGGCCGTTAAGCGACTGGGAAAAGGTCTGAGCGCACTCATCCCGGAGATGACCACTGAAGATGTCGAGCACGGCAAGTCGCCGGAACGGTTGCGCGAAATTGCAGTCGCCAAAGTCTCACCCAACCCCTTTCAACCCCGCGAGACCTTTGATCCCATTGCCCTGCAGGAGCTGAAACAGTCGATCTCCCAAAACGGCGTCATTCAGCCGATCACCGTGCGAGAGGTGGAGTCCGGCTACGAGCTCATCGCCGGCGAACGACGGCTGCGCGCTGTCTCAGAGCTGGGGCACGACCTCATTCCAGCCTACGTTCTCGAGGTCGAAAGCGACCAGCAGATGATCGAGCTCTCTCTCATCGAGAACATCCAGCGTGAAAATCTCAACCCCCTCGACGAGGCCAACGGCTACCGCACCCTCATCACCGAATGTGGACTGACCCAGGAAGATGTCGCCAAACGCGTCGGCAAAGACCGCTCCACCATCACCAACGCGATGCGACTGCTCAAGCTGCCCCAAAAAATCCAGGAAAGCTTGATCGGTGACGAGATCACCTCGGGCCACGCGCGTGCCTTTCTTGCGCTCGAGGAGCCGAGCGAACAGATTTCTCTCTGGCAGGAAACCCTGCAGAAGCAGTATTCGGTCCGGCAGGTCGAAAAGCTCATTCAGAAGAAAAAGTCTCCCGCGAAGCCCAAACAAAAAGCAGAACAAGAAGTCTCGCCGTTTATCCGAGAAATCGAAGACAAACTGCGCACCGTCTTCAGCACACAGGTTCGGATTCATCAGGACGGCAAAGGCGGCCGCGGCCGAATTGAAATCGAGTTTTACTCCACAGATGATATGGAGCGGATTTTGGAGCTGGTTCAGGGCTCCTGAGTCGGACAGCTGAAGAATCGAAATCCGAAGCTCGAAATTCGAAAAGAGCTTGACATCTCCATCTTTTGTAACTAACTTGCCTACAAACCGTAAGTAACCACCATGAACACCAGCAGCAGATTTGTGGTCGCGATCCATGTCATGGCGGCCATGGCCCTCAAACGCGGACAAGCGTGCAAATCGGATGAGCTCTCCTGGAGCGTCAATACCAATCCGGTGGTCATCCGGCGCATCATCGGCATGTTGCGCAATGCCGGCCTGGTGATTTCGCAAACTGGCCCGGATGGAGGCTCACGGCTGGGATGCAGCCCGGACAAAATCTCCCTGCTCGATATCTACCAGGCAGTGGAGGGGAGCGAGCTTTTCAGATTCCATTACGCTGAGCCGAATTGCAATTGTCCGGTGGGGGCGTACGTCAAGAACTGCCTGTCCTCTACTTTCAACGAAGCAGAAGCGGCCATGAAGGAAGTCCTGCGCCGCAAAAATCTGATGCGCCTGACTCAGGAAATTCTCGACTGCTCCGGCATTTCCGCAAAGTTGGCCCAGGGCTGGACCATTGAGCAAGTAAGGGAGCATTACGTGTTCCGGGAAGGAAAGCTGGTCGAGAAAGGTGAGAAAACCCCCTCCGCCTAACCACCTCCAATCCTCTTTCACAAAGCGAATAGACTCGCTCCAGTGGCTATCTAACACCATCCCTCGAAAAAAACAACGATTCTTGAAACCTTTTGTAACCACAATCGTTACAATCAGCCAACGTCCACCGAATTTGCTTGTGAAAGGAGAAACACCAAATGAGTCGGAGACTCGATCAACTCGTCGTTGCTTACACACAATGGGTCATCCGCTGGCGCTGGCTCGTTGTCATAGCGGTCCTGGCGCTCGCTGGTTTGGCAGCCAGCGGTGGCCGATTTCTCTACTTCAACACCAGCTACCGGGTGTTTTTTAGCAAAGACAATCCGCAACTCAACGCCTTTGAAGCGCTGCAGAATATCTATACCAAGAATGACAATGTCCTGTTCGTCATCGAAGCCAAAGACGGCGATATTTTCAAGCCGCGCCACCTGAGAGCCATCGAAAAACTCACTGAAGAGGGGTGGAAGGTCCCCTACGCCATTCGTGTCGATGGTGTCACCAACTTCCAGCACACGCGCGCCGAAGAGGATGACCTGATCGTCGAAGACCTGGTCTATGATGCTTATTCGCTTTATCCTGAGGAGATTGCAGCCAGGAAGGCCATCGCCTTGCTGGAACCCAATCTGCGCAACCGATTGATTTCCCCGAAGGCGCATGTGATGGGCGTCAATGTCACCGTGCAGTTGCCCGGCAAGGACCCGGTCAAAGAAGTTCCCGAAGTCGTGGACCGCGTTCGTACCCTGGCGCAGGCGTTCCGGGAACAGAACCCGGATATCAACCTCTACCTGACGGGCGTCGTCATGCTCAACAACGCCTTCTCCGAAGCGGGCATCCGAGACCTGCAAACGCTTGTGCCAGCCATGTACCTGTTGATGTTTCTGATCATGCTTTTCATCCTTCGCTCGGTGACGGGCACGCTGGCCACCATCATCGTCATTTTTCTTTCGACAGGGACCGCCATGGGACTCGCAGGCTGGTTGGGTATCGGACTGACGGCTCCCAGTTCACAAGCGGCCACGATGATCATGACGCTGGCGATTGCGGATTCAATTCATATTCTGGTGACGATGCTCAGAGAAATGCGCCGCGGTCTGAGCAAGCGCGAAGCCATCGTAGAAAGCCTGCGAGTCAATTTCACCCCGGTCTTCATGACCAGCTTCACCACCGCCATCGGATTTCTCAGCATGAACTTCAGTGATTCGCCACCCTTCTGGCACCTGGGAAACATCACGGCGACGGGGGTCACGGCCGCCTTTCTCTACTCCGTGCTGCTCCTGCCCGCACTCATCGCCATCTTGCCCGTGCGCGTCAGGGTGATTCGCGAAGCCGGGACCACGCTCTTCGACCGTTTGGCCGAGTTTGTCATCGCAAGACGCCAGGCGCTGCTTTGGAGCTCTGCAGCCCTGGTCCTGGCCATCTCAGCGCTTATTCCCCAAAACATCCTGAATGACCAATTCGTCAAATATTTTGACCAAAGTATTCAGTTCCGCCGCGATACGGACTTCACGACCGAAAATCTTTCGGGGCTGTACCGGATCGATTTTTCAGTTGGCGCTGGCGAAAGCGGCGGCATCAGCAACCCGGAGTACCTCGCCAAGCTGGAAGAATTCACCGAGTGGTACCGCCAGCAGCCCGGGGTCATCCATGTGAGCTCGTTTACAGAAATCATGAAGCGACTGAACAAAAGCATGCATGGGGATGACCAAGCCTACTACCGCATCCCCGGCAGTCGCGAATTGGCGGCACAATACCTGCTGCTCTACGAGATGTCACTGCCGTACGGGTTGGACCTGAACAACCAGATCAACGTCTCCAAATCTGCGACGCGGTTCAACGTCACCTTGAGGAACGTGTCGTCTAATCAACTGCGCGAACTTGCCGCACGCGGCGAAACGTGGCTGCGTCAGAATGCGCCGGAATATATGTTCGCGCACGGCGTCGGTCCTGCTGTCATGTTTTCACACATTTCCGCACGAAATATCAAAAGTATGCTCAAGGGAACCGTCATCGCTTTGATCTTGATCTCATTCTCCTTGATTTTTGCTCTTAGAAGCGTCAAATTCGGTTTGCTCAGCCTGATTCCCAATCTGGTTCCGGCGGCTATGGCCTTCGGCATCTGGGGTGCCCTGGTGGGCGAGATCAATCTCGCGCTCTCGATGGTCATGGGCATGACGCTCGGCATTGTGGTCGATGACACGATCCATTTCATGAGCAAGTATTTGCGCGCACGGCGTGAGCAAAAGCTCAGTCCGCAGGACGCTGTGCGCTACGCCTACTCCACCGTGGGTCTCGCCCTGGTGGTGACTTCAGTCATTCTGGTGGCAGGCTTCACCATCCTTGCCTTCTCAGCCTTCGAGATGAATGCCGGCATGGGCAAGCTCACGGCCCTGACCATCATCCTGGCGCTGTTGGCAGACTTTTTCTTCCTCCCCACGCTTTTGATGAAAGCGGAGGAAAAGGCCGTGGCCAGGGCTGAGGAGACTGAAATGAAACAACCCGAAGCCGCGCTGAGCGCGACGTGATTAAAGCATTTCAAGTTTTTGCGCCGGTCCGGGGAAGTAAATTTTGGACCACCGAAAATAACCGAAGTCACCGAGAGTCACCGAAAAGAAGATTGTCAACTGGTGGTCATTGAGGAATTGAGAAACTTACTAAAAGCTACTCCGGGGCTGGTGATTTGCAGCTCTGCCGCACCAGGAAAACACAGTCGGAGACTGTGTTGGATCATGTCATTAAACAACACACCTGATGAACAGCAATTCTGTAGAAAAGGAGCACAGACAAATGAACTTCAGAACCGTAGTAAAGATCCTGTTGATCGGGGTTGCGGCAGCTCTTCTGCTCGCCAGTGCGCCCGACCAACGGGGCCTCGAGATCGCACGCGAAGCCGACAACCGTGACACCGGGTTCAGGGATCTCACCGCCGACCTGGTCATGATCCTGCGCAACCGCCATGGCGAGGAATCTGTCCGCGACATGCGCACCAAAACCCTCGAAGTTCAAAGCGATGGGGACAAAACCCTGATCGTCTTCGACCGGCCGCGCGATGTCAAAGGAACGGCCCTGCTCTCGTTTACCCATAAAGCCGGCCCGGACGACCAATGGCTTTACCTGCCGGCGCTCAAACGGGTGAAACGCATCGCCTCCAACAACAAGTCCGGTCCCTTTATGGGCAGTGAGTTCGCCTATGAAGATATTTCCTCACAGGAAGTCGAAAAATACACCTACAAGTACTTGCGGGACGAACCGTACGACGACCAGGAGTGTTTCGTCATCGAGCGCTACCCGGTGGACAAGAAATCTGGCTACACGCGCCAGGTGGTCTGGATCGACAAAGCCGAATACCGCACCCGGAAAGTCGACTACTATGACCGCAAGAACGATCTGCTCAAGACCTTGACCTTCCATGGCTACAAGCAGTACCTCGAGCAGTACTGGCGGGCGGATGAGATGTTCATGGTCAATCATCAGACGGGAAAGAGCACCCGGCTCATCTGGAAAAACACCTCCTTTCGCAATGGGCTGAAGGAGCGGGATTTCGACAAGAATAGTCTGAAACGTGTGAGATAGGTTTGAGCGTGTTCATGAAATCGACCTTGCGCGACGCCATTCAGATCGGGTTCATCCTGATCGTCACAACTCACATTCCGGCCATGCAATTGTCCGCGCAGGACATAGAACTGACGGGCTATCTGGCGGTAGAGTCCCGCCTTTTTCCACAGTCCCCTCTTCTGCAAGAACAGTTCAGCGGTGGGGGTCTCTCTTTTTCGGCGCAGCCCGAGCTTTACAAGGAATGGGCCGGAGGCGACCAGAGTCTGCTTTTCGTCCCCTACCTGCGCGTGGACCAGCACGACGGCAACCGCACTCACGGAGACATTCGCGAACTGTACTGGCAGGTCGTGGCAGATACCTGGGAGCTCAGCATCGGCGTGCGCAAGATTTTCTGGGGCGTCACGGAATCACAGCATCTGGTGGATATCATCAACCAGACCGACCTGGTGGAGAACCTGGACACAGAAGATAAACTGGGCCAGCCGATGGCCAATCTCACGCTCGTGCGCAACTGGGGCACACTCGATATCTTCCTCATGCCCTACTTCCGGGAGCGGCGGTTTTTGCATCAAGAAGCCCGCCTGCGTTTGCCCGTGTTTGTCGACTCTGACCATCCGCGCTATGAATCCGACCGGAAGCAGTGGCATTTCGACTGGGCCGTGCGCGGGTTCCGCACCATGGGCATCTTCGATATCGGCCTGTCTCATTTTTCCGGCACAAGCCGGGACCCGGTCCTCCTGCCGGGCCTAACCGCCTCCGGCGACCTTTTTCTAACGCCATTCTACCACACGATCAACCAAACCGGTCTGGATGTGCAGGCGACCACCGGCGCCTGGCTCCTCAAGCTGGAAGCGATCAACCGCTTCGGCCAGGGCAAACGCTTTCTTGCGGCTGCCGGCGGCTTCGAATACACCTTCAGCAACATCAAAAGCTCGGGTCTAGACCTCGGCGTCCTCCTGGAGTACCACTATGACGAGCGCGGCGAGGAAGCATCCTCCCCTTTCGACGACGATCTCTTCTTCGGCACCCGCCTTGCGTTCAACGATGTGCAAAGCACCGACATCCTGGCCGGCGCCATCGTCGACCGCCACACTGGCTCGATGTTTCTAAATGTGGAGGCCAGCCGCCGAATCGGCGACCGCTACAGAATCGAGGTGGAGGTGCGCAGCTTTCTCAATGCCTCCCGGCGGGATTTACTTTACGGGCTAAGGAAAGACCATTATTTACAGGTGGAGGTGTCCCGGTTTTTTTAGCGAGTCATTAACAGGCGCATTTAGGACTGAATGTCCCCCATTTTGGGGGAGACAATTAATTCAGCCCGATCCAACATCCCGCCTTTGCGGGACAACCGTGTCTTACGCACAAATCCGGCAGGGATACACAGTTGCAAACTGTGTAGGATCACTCTTATTCAATGCTCACGCAAAGGCGCTGAGAGCGCAGAGTGTTTGCACAAGACTGCAAAGAATTCACTCGTCACTCACCGCCTCAAAATCACTCCGCTGCCACACAGTACAAAGCCCGGTGGCCGCGCAAATACAGCTCATTGCCCACAATGGCGGGCGAAGCATCGAAATCGTCTTCCAGGGTGTTCGTGGCCAGCACCTTGAACTCGGGATCTTGTTCCAGGACCACGGTTGTGCCCGCCCGGCCCGTCAGATAAACCCGGCCGGCCGCGCCAACCGGGGAGGCGTAGATGTTGGCAATTCCGTCCAACCGTTCTGGGCCGTAGTACGGCTGACCCCTGCTGGCGCTGAAACAGCTCAGCACCCCCTTGTTGACTTTCACAAAATACAGGAAGTCGCCGTAAAGCAGCGGGGACGGAACATAGGGCGTGTCCCGCTCGTGCTGCCAGACGAGACTCGCAGATGTGCTGAGATCGCCCTTCGCCCCGGCCAAACGAATCGCTTGCAGCATACTGCCCCGGAAGCCGCTGGTGACGAAGACCAGACCATCGCGGTGAACCGGAGAGGGGATCGTATTGACGGTCATCCCGCCGACTTCCCACACGACTTCTCCCGTTGCCAGATCATAGCCGCGGGTCCGGCCGGTGGCGTTGATCACCACTTGAGGGCTACCATCGACCTCCACAATGATCGGACTGGACCAGGAGGTCACTTCGTCGCGGTCTTTCTTCCAAAGCTGCCGGCCGCTCTGTTTGTCCAATGCCACGATGAAAGACTGGCCTTCGTGGTCCCAGTTGACGACCACGACCTCGCCATAAAGCGCGGGCGAGCTCCCTTCTCCAAAGCCGTTGCGTGTGGTCATGTCTCCCAGGTCAGTTTGCCACAGAAGCTTGCCCTGCAAATTCAGGCAAAACAAGCCGCGCGAGCCAAAGTAAGCAAACACCACGTCACCATCGGTGACCGCCGAGTTGGAGGCCCACGAGGCTGTGGGATGGGTGCCCTCGTGCGGCAGCTCTTGCCGCAGAACGCGTTGCCAGACCACCCTGCCATCCTCTCGATGGATCGCAAGAATAGCAAATTCTTGCACATACGACGGCTGCACCCCTCGTCGCCGCATCCAGGGCGGCTGGCGGTCCCGCGCGGCGGCAATCTTCTGGCTGTCGCCAGGTTGCTCGGTGGCGACCGCGGTCAGGATAAAGATGTGGTCCTTCCAGATGACAGGGGTCGCATGTCCTGCACCCGGAAGCTCGATTTTCCACCGAATATTTTTGTCTTCACTCCACTCCACCGGTGGGTTGCCAAAAGGTGCGGCCCCTGTCGCCAAAGGTCCGCGCCAATGGGGCCAATACTGGTTGTAATCTGGCGCAGGCTCACCGGCCAGAACAAAGGCATGGAGCAACCCGAAAAACAACAGAATGGCAATAGTTCTCATTTTTC
>JBHHXT010000063.1:0-23462 GCA_046757165.1 bacterium
GACACAACAGGTGCAGCGGTTTTATTGTTGCGCCTGTCGAAAGACGTTTACGCGCAATGTTTTTTCGAAGGGGCGCAAGCTCGACTTGTGAAATTGGAAATTATCAATCAAAATCATCGACAAAACTCTGTTGGAGTTAGGCGCTCAGCGCCTACATAAGGCTGAAAAGATGAATCTCGCCATCACCGGCAATTACCACAAGCAGGAAGTACACGTGTTCCTGGCAGACGTCTTCGAATGGCTGACCAAACGGGGGGTCTGGTTCTGTGTCGAATCGGAGCTGGCTGAGAAGTTGAGCTTGCCGGCGCAGGGTTTTCCACGCGTTGAGCCCGAGCGCTTCCATGAGCAAGCCGACATGGTGCTATCGTTTGGCGGCGATGGCACGATTCTGTCGATAGCCAGGAAAATCGGCTGCTCTGGTTTGCCGATTTTGGGCGTGAAGATCGGCGGCATGGGCTTTTTGGCCGAGCTGGCGCCGGAGGAGTTGTATACCAGCCTGCCGGATATTCTGCAAGGCAACTATCAGGTCGTGGAGCGTATGGTATTGGCCGCCGAAATCGAAGCTGAGAACGGGGTGCAGTTTTTCGCGCTCAACGATTTTGTGGTGGACAAAGGGGCCGTGTCCCGCGTCATCCGCCTCAAGACGTACATCGACGATGAGTTTCTCAACACCTACATCGGTGACGGGTTGATCATCTCCTCGGCCACCGGTTCGACCGCGTATTCGCTGGCCGCCGGCGGTCCGATCTTGCTGCCTTCGATGGAAGCCATCATCATCAATCCGATCAGCCCGCACAGCCTCGGCGCGCGCCCGGTGGTGATTCCGGGAGACCGGAAGGTGAAAATAAAACTCGAAGCCACGTCCCAGGACGTCTTTCTGTGTGCCGATGGTCAGAAGTCCAGGCAGCTCGAGCCTGGCAAAGCGACGACGATTGGTAAGGCCGACTACTGTATTCGACTGGTTTCCTACCGGCATCGCAGCTTCTACGACATCCTGCGGGCGAAGCTGAATTGGGGGGAGGACGTACGCGAGGCGGGAAGCGGAGAATAGGCCCGCCCGCTGCTACCGCAGTTTTGCGCCAAAAAACGCTTGACCCCGTTGCACGAATCCAGTATATTTTCAAAAATTTAATTCTTAGTACTTGATAAGTTGTTTCCTGTCATTTTTTGGCAAGAAATGAGATTTAAGTCCCAAATATTAAAGATTTCACGCAAAGACGCTAAGGCGCAAAGAGGCATCGCAAAGAAAAACCTTTGCGTATTCTTTGCGTCTCTGCGACTTTGCGTGAGCTATTAAGATTTCTTTTTTTGGTTCCGGCTTGTCCGGGTCAAGAAGATGGCGAAAAGCGAAAAGAAAACCCCGATGATGGAGCAGTACCTGGCGATCAAAGCGCGACACCAGGATGCGGTGCTGTTTTTCCGCATGGGCGATTTCTACGAGATGTTTTTTGAAGACGCCAAAATCGCCGCCGAAGTTCTGGGCTTGACCCTGACCTCCCGTGGACACGGCAAAGCGAACAGCGTGCCGCTGGCCGGATTTCCCTACCACAGCCTGGATACCTATCTCTCCAAAATGGTGAAGGCTGGCCACCGGGTGGCGATCTGTGAGCAGTTAGAGGACCCGAAGCAGGCGAAAACAGTCGTCAAACGCGATGTCACCGAAGTTGTCAGCCCGGGAACCGCGATCACCGATGATCTGCTGGAGAGCAAACGTAACAACTACCTGGTCTCGATTTATATCGACGGCGACATTTGCGGCCTGGCCATGGTGGATATTTCGACCGGCGAGTTCATGGTCGATGAGATCCCCGCCGGCCAATTTGCCGAAGAGTTGCGCAAAAACTCGCCTTCCGAGCTTCTGATTCCAGAGGGGCAGGCCACCTATATCGAGCAAACCCTTGGCAAGGCCGAGGGTTATTTCCTGACCCGGCGTGAAGATTGGATTTTTGCCCGCGACACCGCGTACGAGACCCTGACCCGGCATTTCGGCACCCTCTCTTTGAAGGGATTTGGCTGTGAAGATCTCGGGGCCGGGATCAGGGCTGCCGGCGCCACGTTGCATTTTCTCAAAGAAGTGCAGCAATATCAGCTCGTCCATATCAACCAGATTCAGCGACACTCGAGCCAGGACTTTGTTGGCCTGGACAGCGACACACGCCGAAACCTGGAGCTGCTGAGATCGTTGCGCAGCGGCACCAGCCAGGGCACGGTGATCGCTGTGATCGACAAGACCAAAACACCCATGGGCGGCCGCCGTCTCGTGCAGTGGTTGCTCAAGCCCCTGCTGAGCGCCAAGCAGATCAGAAGACGACATGACGCGGTAGAGGAGTTGACGAAATCTGGCCCCCCGCTCCCGGACCTTCGGGAAGCGTTGAGTAATATTGGCGACCTGGAGCGCCTGACCTCCAAAATCGTCACCCATCGCGCCTCAGCCCGCGACCTGGTGGCGCTCAAGAAATCGCTGAAAATCATTCCGGAGCTGCGCCAATCGCTGGAACCGTTCGAGGCACAAGCCCTGCAGAAAATTGAGCACGAGCTCGACAATCTCGAGCCGCTGGTGCAGGAGATCGAAAAAGCCATTGTGGAGGACCCTCCGCTCGCCGTGACCGAGGGCGGCCTGATCAAACGTGGCTACCACGCACCGTTGGACGAGCTGCGCGACATCTCTTTTTCGGGCAAAGACTGGATTGCTCGCCTGCAAAATGACGAGCGCGAACGGACAGGTATTTCATCTCTTAAAGTTAGTTATAACAAAGTGTTCGGCTACTACATCGAAGTGACCAAAGCCAATCTCGCAAAAGTGCCGGAACACTACCTGCGCAAGCAGACCCTGGTGAACGCGGAGCGCTTCATCACGCCCGATTTGAAGGAGTACGAAGAAAAAGTGCTCGAGGCGGAAGACAAAATCGTCACCATCGAGTACGAGCTGTTCGACAAAGTCCGCAAAATGGCCAGCGAGCGGGCGCGCGAGATTCAGGCCAACGCTCATCTGATCAGTGCCCTGGATTGCTTCGCCAGCCTGGCACAATTGGCGATTGAAAACAAATACGCGCGGCCCGAAATCAACGAGGGCACAGAGATCGTCATCACAGAAGGTCGTCACCCGGTGGTCGAAAAACTGCTTCCGTATGATGAGTCCTTCATTCCGAACGACGCTCACATCGATAACCAGAAGGAACAGATCATTATTTTGACCGGACCGAACATGGCGGGCAAGTCGACCTTTCTGCGCCAGGTGGGCCTGATCGTGCTGCTGGCCCAGATGGGCAGCTTTGTGCCGGCCAAAAAGGCGACCATCGGGGTGGTGGATAAGATTTTTACCCGCGTCGGTGCGTCGGACAACCTGGCAGGGGGCGAGAGCACCTTTCTGGTCGAAATGAACGAGACCGCCAACATCCTGAACAATGCCACCGTCAGAAGCCTGCTTCTTCTCGATGAAATTGGCCGTGGCACCAGCACCTTTGATGGCCTGTCGATCGCCTGGTCTGTGGCCGAATTCCTCCACAACCACCCTGCCGTCGCCGCGAAGACGATTTTCGCCACGCACTATCATGAGCTGACCGAGCTTGCGCTGCTGCTGCCGCGCGTGCGCAACTACAACGTCGTGGTCAAAGAGTGGGGAGACAAAATCGTGTTTTTGAGAAAGATTGCGGCCGGCGGCTGTGACCACAGCTACGGTATTCAGGTCGCCAAGCTGGCAGGCCTGCCTGACCGGGTGATCAGCCGGGCCCGGGAGATCCTCAGCAACCTGGAATCGGATGAGCTGACGGTCAATCATTTGCCGAAATTGGCCGTGACCCATGAAGACGCCAACCACCACGTCAAGAGCCAGCAGCTCGATATTTTTCAGAGGCAGGAGAGCCAGCTCCGCGAGCAAATTCGCGCGCTCGATGTCGATGATATGACGCCCATGCAGGCGCTGCTCAAACTCAACGAGCTGAAGAAAGTGACTGAGGAGAATGTGTGACTTGCTGACTGTCCTGCCATTCTTGGGGACAATCAAGTCAAGCTTGGTCCAAGGGGCTGTCCCAAAATCAGAAACGAACCACGATTTGTCATTCCTGCGAAAACAGGAATCCAGAAAATCAATAGCTTATAGATTCCCGCTTTCGCGGGAATGACACGAAAAGCGGGACTTTTGGGACAGCCCGTTTCAGGGACGAATCCGAGAGGGTTGGGACTTTCCCAAAAGCTTGTAATACGACATTCATGTCGTGACTCGTTGAAGCCAGATTCTCGCAACATAAATGTCGCGTTACCTCATGCAGTGATTTGCCCTTGCTTGTTTCGAGCGATTTGCTTAGCTTGGCAAATCGGCCTCCGGGCTTGCGGAATATTTGTTTGTCTTGATTCTGTTGCAACGAATGACCGACCCGGAATCCGACCCGCACCAGGAAGTAACGAAGAAGTTAAATGAGGACGACCCATGCGTGTTTCTATCATCGCAATCCTGTCTATGACCAGCGTTTTTTCGTTTCAAGTCGCAGTCGCCGGTGACCTGGTCACGGCCAAATATGCCGGCGAGTTCCTTGCGCTGGGTGCAGGGGGACGCTCCCTGGGTATGGGGAGCGCTTTTGTTGCCGTCGCCCGCGACGTTACCTCCGGCTACTGGAATCCTGCCGGCCTGGCTTATGTGAACTACCCGCAGTTCATGCTCATGCACTCGCGCCAGTTCCGAGGCGAGGTGAACTACGATTTCGGCGCTGTCGCGTTGCCGGTCGGCCACAAGAGCAGCCTGGGATTGAGCATTATCCGTCTGGGCGTGGACGACATCCAGCAGACGGCTCTCAGAAATCCGGATGTCGCGCTGGGCGAAACCTATGTCGATGAAAATGGTCAGCTCGTGCGCAATACGCCGTTCGTCAAGGATTTGTTTGGCAGTACGGATTTGGCCTTGTTCTTGACCTACTCCAAGAAAGTCGCCGACACCTTCTCTTACGGGGGCAACGTCAAGTTTATCAATCGCTCGATTGGTGACCATTCCGCCTGGGGTCTGGGGTTCGATGTTGGGTTTATCTTCAACCCGGCCTCCAATGTGTTCATCGGCCTGAACCTGCAAGACATCACGACAACGCTCCTGGCCTGGGACACGGGGAGACGCGAGCTGCTGCGGCCTTCATTTCGCGCGGGTGTGACGTATCCGATCTTCTTATCGAGCCTGGGCGGGAGAATTCAACCGGCAGTGGATTTTGTGTTTCGTTTCGAGAACCGCCAGGAAAGCGCTCTGGCAAGCATTGGCGCCAGCAGTGTCGATATCAACTACGGGTGGGAATATGTTTATCACGATGCCTTTGCTGTTCGTTTTGGCTTTGCCGGCTTAGGAGACGCGGACACCGGACAGATGAACCTGGGCCAGTTCACGGCCGGCGTTGGGCTGCACTTTCCGAAACTCCAAATCGACTATGCCTATCTCGGGCACGAAGAGCTGGGAAACACGCATCGAATCTCTGCCAGGCTGACTCTCGAGGAGCCCAGGTTCCGCCGCAAGAAGTAGCGCTGAATAGAGCGCGAATCCACCGGGCCTGACAGCCACTAGGCGCTCGAGAAAAAATAGCGACAATTTATTGTCGATAGTATTGGGGACGCAGATTGGGTCCCCACAGATCAAAAAACCACACGGAAAAAGTTTTTGATCGACAAATCCGTGTGGTTTTTTGATCCGTGGGGAATATTCTGCCTTTTCCTGCCCGCAGGGCCCTCTTTGCTGGGCGAAGTTCCCAGTCGAGACGTAGATTCTCCGGGCTGAGGGTCAAGATCCCGCTGCCAGAGCAGGATTTTCCGACCGGATTTATAGACCCTCATCCTTTTCTCTCTGACCAAAAAAGTTGAAATTTCATTTGACAATATTAAAAATATATTGTATAATGTAAGTCACTCTAATATTGTAACTTAATGGCCTTTAGGATTGTGATTTTGGCGGTGATTTTCGGCGAAGGGAAAGGGTAACAAAGGAGCGTATTCAGCAATATGGTTTCCAGCATGACCGGTTTTGGACGCGGAGAAGCACGGCACAACGGCTTCGTCGTGTTGGTGGAAATACGCTCACTCAACCATCGCTTTCTGGATATTGAGGTTCGTCTCCCCAAAAGCTTGAACTCCTGTGAAGTAGAGATCAAAGAGTTGATAGGCTCACAACTGTCAAGGGGCCGGGTCAATGCAACCATCACCGTGAAAGGCGAGCAGGCGCCGGCGGCTAGCTTGACTCTCGACAAACCGCTCGCGACCATCTACATGAAGCTGTTGCAGGAATTACGGCAGGAGTTCGATCTCGATGGGCCGATTGAGTTGCAGCAACTGCTGAGTTTTCCCGATATCATCGCGGCCGGGAATTCGAATGAACTGGATGAAGACGTGATGGGGTTGGTCAAGTCCGTCGTGCAAACGGCTATCACGGACTTGAAAGAAATGCGGCTGCGCGAGGGGCAGGAGATCGAAAAAGATCTGCACGACAGGATTCAAGGAATCCAGCGGCTCCTGAAACATATCGAAGCACGCACAAAAGAAACTTCAAAGGCCGTTTTCCAAAAGCTGCGAGAGCGGGTCGAGGCGCTCACAGATTTGGAAGTTCTGGATGAAGGGAGACTGGAGCTGGAGGTGGCGGTACTGGCTGAAAAAGCGGATGTTACCGAAGAGTGTATTCGCTTCAAGAGCCACGCAACTCTGTTTTTGGAGCTGTTGGAGAAAACGAGCTCCGAGGGACGCAAGTTGAACTTCCTGCTGCAAGAGATGCACCGGGAGGCCAATACCATCGGCGCGAAAGCCAATGACGCACAAATCGCTCATTGGGTGGTGGAGATCAAGGAGGAGGTAGAGAAGCTGAGAGAGCAGGTTCAAAACATTGAGTAGGCTATGAATCAGCGGGGCCTTCTGGTTGTCATATCGGCGCCGTCCGGAGGCGGCAAGACGACAATTCTCAGAAGAGTGTTGCAGTCGGGAAATGGCAATTTTCGCTATTCGGTCTCGACAACCACGCGGGCCCGGCGACGAGGGGAGATTGAGGGACGGGATTATCATTTTGTGAGTACGAATGAGTTTCAGCGTCGGCGTGACAATGGTGAGTTCATCGAGTGGGCAGAGGTGCATGGCCACTACTATGCAACGCCGCGGGAGCCAATTGAACGCTGGCTCGATGAAGGTCGACTGATTCTTACCGATTTGGATGTGGTCGGCGGGCTGACGATCAAGGAACAATATGGCGATTCCGCACTTTTGATTTTCGTTAAACCACCTTCTTTTCAGAGTCTCATTCAGCGACTAAAAAGTAGAAATACCGAGACGCCAGCCGAGATTGAAAAGCGTCTCGAGCGATATCCGGATGAAATAGAGAAGTCAAAATTCTATGACTATCAGTGCGTTAATGACGACCTGAAGCAGACAATCCAAAGCCTATTGAAAATCATCAATCAGCATTATTGTGTGTATTAATGGAGGTTATGCATGATTAAGACCATGTCGATCAGGGATCTAGAGGCAAAAGCAAACAACATTTACGAAGCCATCGTTGTACTGGCGAAACGCGCGCGGCAGATCAACAGTGAACAAAAGCATCTGTTGATTCAGGAGCGTGACTATGATGAATATGAGGAGTTCCAGGATGAAGAGGTCGACCCCGATGTCGACGAGACATTCCTGGATCTACCCAAACCTCCTGCTGTCAGCCTGGATGAGTTCTTGTCCGGGAAGATCAAATTCGAGTACAGCCCGGAGGAAGATAAGAAAGACGATGAATCGCAATAGCCAAGAGAGATGACTCTTGTTGACAAAAGAATCGCGGTTGGTGTTTGTGGCGGAATCGCTGCCTACAAAGCTTGTGAGCTCATTCGGAGTTTGAAGAAAGCGGGTTCGGAAGTGCGGGTGGTGATGACCGAATCCGCGCAAAAGTTCGTCAGCGAGCTTACCTTTGCCACATTGTCCGAAAATCCTGTCTCGGGTTCCTTGTTCGAAGGACAGGAATCGACGACTGCCCACATCGATGTGGCGCGCTGGGCGGAGGCCGTGGTGGTTTGTCCAGCCACTGCCAATGTGATCGCCAAAACCGCCGTGGGCATCGCCGATGACCTTCTGTCCACGACCATTCTGGCGACCAGAGCCAGGGTGGTGTTCTGCCCAGCCATGAATTCGGTCATGTGGGAAAAGGCGGTCGTACAGGAGAACGTTCGCAAGCTTGGAGCTGCCGGCTATGACCTGGTGCCACCTGAGTTCGGCGCCCTGGCAACTGCTGCTGAAGGAGAAGGGTGGGGGCGCCTGGCGGACATTTCTCACATCGTCGAGAAGCTCAGGTCGGTGCTATGTGCCACGGGTGAGCTTGCCGGCAAGAAAGTGCTGGTCACAGCCGGCGCCACCAGAGAGCCGGTGGACCCTGTGCGCTACTTCACCAATTATGCCACCGGAAAAATGGGGTTCGCACTGGCCGAGGCGGCCAAGCTCAGGGGGGGCAGCGTCGTCCTGGTGTCCGGGCCGAATCATCTGCCCAAGTTGACCGGCGTCAAATATATCGAAATTGAGACCGTTGCGGAACTCAAGGCAGCGGTCGAACAAGAATATCCTGATTGTGACCTCCTTTTGATGGCCGCTGCCGTGTCGGACTACAGGCCCAAAAAGAATTTGCCCACGAAGCTGAAGAAGACGGCTCGCGAGATATCAATCACGATGCAGAAAAATCCAGATATTTTGGCAAGCCTGGGAAGACGGAAAGCGCACTGTTTTCATGTCGGGTTCGCGCTTGAAACCGAAAACGAAATTGCGAATGCGATGCAAAAGATGAGTCGCAAGAATCTCGATATGATTGTGTTGAACAATCCTCTGCAGCCGGGTGCCGCATTTGGCGGGGATACCAACATCGTGACCATCATTGCAAAGGACGGGCGGACAGAAAGACTGCCGCTACAGTCAAAAACTGAAGTGGCTGATACGATCCTGCACAACGTTTGCTCCAGTATGAATGCGACCCTGAAGCATGTTGCAGCAGTGTAAGAAAAACAAGGATGCGTGATGCGCGGACGCTCGGACCTGCTGAGTTTGGCAAAAAGATATTTTAGTCAACAAGTGGAACTGTACGGTAATGATATTTACATTGATTTTGATTTCGGGCCAGGAGGGTCGGTTGAGCGCCCTGTGACTTTGGAGGGGTTTTTCCAGCAGATCAGGAATTGTCAACAGTGCCGGCTGGCGGGCAAGCGGACGCAACTCGTGTTTGGCGTCGGGAATCCACGCGCAACGCTCATGTGCATTGGGGAGGCGCCGGGGGTTGATGAGGATCGTCAAGGGGAACCGTTTGTTGGCAAGGCCGGGCAGTTGCTGAACAAGATTCTGGCGGCCATCGGCTTTGAACGCAAGGAGGTGTACATTGCCAATGTGATCAAATGCCGCCCACCCAACAACCGTGATCCCGGGCCGGATGAACTCGCTGAGTGTTTGCCCTTTCTGCATCGGCAAATTGAGCTAATCAGCCCAAAGCTCATCATGGCGTTGGGCAGAGTCGCCGCTCAGAGTTTGCTGGGGCGGGCGGATTCTATCTCGATTCTGCGAACGAAGGCGCATCGTTTTGCTGAAATCCCGCTGGTTGTGACATACCATCCAGCGGCTTTGCTGCGAAACACGCAGTTGAAGCGCCCGACGTGGGAAGATGCAAAAAAGCTCAGGAAGATGTATGATGAGATCGTAGGGGATAAGCCAATTATGGATTTGTAAGACCGTGGGATGAACAAAAACAGAACCCCAAAAAAGGAAATTCTCACCGACCGCATGCCCCCCCGGGCCATTGATGAGGAAATGGCCGTCCTGGGCTCAATGCTGATCGACAGAGACGCGGTGAACACGAGTGTCGAGCTGTTGGACGAGACCGCCTTCTATAAACAAGTTCATCAGAAGATATTCGAGGCTGCGGTCATTCTGTATGAGAAGAATGTTGAGGTCGACTATTTGACTATCAGAGACCAGCTCGAGAAAATGGGGGTTTTGGAAGAGGTGGGGGGCGCGTACTACATTACGCAGTTGGCCAACGTGGTTCCATCCGCAGCCAGCGTTGAGTATTATGCCAAGATCGTGCTGGAAAAGGCGCTGCTGCGAAAACTAATAGAAATCTGCAATGAAGTCACAGGCGAGGCCTACGATGCGCACGAAAGCGCCATCGACCTGATCGATGCGGCTGAGCGTAAGATTTTTTCTCTGTCGGAAAAGAAACTGCGCAAGGGGTTTGTCCCCATCAGTCCGATATTGACAGATACCTTTGATATCCTCGATAAATATGATAAGCGCGGCGGCAGCGTCACCGGTGTGCCGACGGGCTTTACGGAGTTAGACAAGATGACGGCCGGTCTGCAAAAATCTGATTTGATCGTGGTGGCCGGTCGCCCTTCCATGGGGAAAACCGCGTTTTGTCTCAACATTGCGCGTAACGTAGCGGTTGACCATGGCTTGACTGTCGGGTTCTTTAGCTTAGAGATGTCCAACACACAGCTAGCCATGCGGATGCTTTGCTCAGAGGCGCGTGTCAACGCCCACAAAGTGCGGACTGGAAAACTGCCGCCGGATGACTGGCCACGATTGAGCCTGAGCGTCGGCAACCTGGCGGAAGCACCGATTTATATCGATGACACGGCTGCTTTGAGTGTGCTTGAGATTCGCGCAAAGGCCAGACGCTTGAAATCCGAACATGATCTCGGCCTGCTCATCGTCGACTATCTGCAATTGGCCAAGGCGCCCGGCAACGTCGAAAGCCGACAAATCGAGATTTCGGCTATTTCTCAATCTTTGAAGGCGCTCGCCAAGGAGCTGGAAATCCCCGTTATCGCCTTGTCGCAGCTTTCCCGCGCCGTTGAATCGCGCGGTGGGGACCGGCGCCCTATTCTCTCGGACCTGAGAGAGTCCGGTGCTATCGAACAGGATGCCGATGTGGTCATGTTCATCTATCGTCCGGAAGTCTACGGCCAGGTAGAAGAGGAAGGGGTTGCCGAAATTATCATTGCCAAGCAAAGAAACGGGCCCACAGGCACCATTGATCTCAAATTTCATCGGGACTATGTCCTGTTCGCCAACCTCGAGAAATATCGCGAAGAGGATATGTACTCAGCGGAACAGCCCTTCTGAGCGATGGAAAATGGCTACAAAAAATCTTTTCAAGATCAGTTGAGAAAACACAAGCGGTATATCCAGGCTGCTGATATCGGTTTGATCAACCGGGCATTCGACTTTAGCTTTGAGTCACACAAAGACCAACTGCGCCGGTCTGGTGCGCCCTATTTTGAGCATTGTTACGAGGTTGCCAGGATTTTGATCGATTTGAAGATGGACTCCGCGACCATTGCGAGTGGTTTATTGCACGACGTGGCCGAGGATACAGGCATCACCATTGAAGATGTCCAGGAGCAGTTTGGTGAAGAAGTGGCCTCGCTCGTCGACGGTGTGACGAAGATCAGTGAGCTCAAGTTTGAAAGTCTGGAGCAACGCCAGGCCGAAAATTTTCGCAAAATGATCATCTCCATGGTGCAGGATATCCGTGTGATTTTGATCAAATTCGCCGACAGGCTCCACAACATGCGCACTATCGAGTATTTGCCACCCAAAAAGCAGAAACGGATCGCAATCGAAACGCGCGACGTCTACGCCCCGTTGGCACATCGACTCGGCATCGCCAAACTCAAGTGGGAGCTTGAAGACCTGACCCTGAAGACGTTGGACCCGGATTCTTACTGGGAGTTGGTCAACAAGGTTGCCAACAAACGGGAAGAGCGGGAGCGATATATTCGCAAGGTGACCTCCCCGATCCGGCGCGAGCTGCGGCGGGCGAGCATCAAATCGGAAATTACTGGCCGGCCCAAGCATTTCTACAGCATCTACGGCAAAATGAATCGCACACAACAGCCCTTCGACAAGATCTATGACCTGTTGGCCATCCGTATCATCGTCGAAAAAGTGGAGCAGTGCTATTTCGTTCTTGGAATTGTGCACAATCTCTACACCCCTGTGCACGAACGGTTCAAGGATTATATTGCCACGCCCAAATCAAATTTTTACCAGTCGTTGCATACGACCGTTGTCGGGCCCGATGGCCGCATGGTCGAGATTCAGATTCGCACAGATGACATGCACCGGACCGCTGAAGAGGGGATCGCGGCGCACTGGCTCTACAAGGAGGGCAAGCACAAGGGAGACGAGCTCGACAAACATCTTTCCTGGTTGCGGCAAGTGCTGGACTGGCAGCAGGACACCAAAGACCCGTCAGAGTTTATGGAAAATCTCCGCATCGAGCTTTTCCAGGATGAGGCGTTCATCTTCACACCCAAAGGAGACTTGCTTAAACTACCGGTGGGGTCGACCCCGGTTGATTTTGCTTTTGCTGTGCATACCGACATCGGTAATCACTGCATCGGGGCCAAGGTAAACGGCAAGATGGTCCCGCTCAACTACAAGTTGAAAAGCGGCGATTCGGTCGAAATCTTGACATCGCCCAATCAGAAGCCAAATCCCGATTGGATCAAATTTGTCAAAACATCGAAAGCACGCAGCAAGATTAAGCGCTGGCTAAAAGAGTCATTCTATGACCAAAGCGTCAAATTAGGGGAAGAGATCCTCAGCAAGCATTTCAAGAAATACAACATCAAGCGGGAAGATGTGGATCTGGATGAGATAGCACAAGGCTTTAATTTTCAAAGTGCTGAGCAGCTCCTGGCGTCGATCGGTAGCGGCGACACGTCGATCCAAACCGTGGTCAATCGCATTGCGCCGGAGAAGAATCTCGAAATCAAAGAGAGCTCCTTGTTCCAGAAGTTTGTTCACCGAGCGCGAGGCACGGCCAGAGGGGTGAAGGTTCAGGGATTGGACAACCTGATGATTGCATTTGGCAAATGTTGCCAACCGCTGCCCGGAGACAATATTCTCGGCTTTATTACCAAAGGCCGCGGAATCGTCGTCCACCGCAGCGACTGCAAGAACATCATCAACCTCATTGAGCACCCGGAGCGCAAAATTGATGTTGAATGGGATGTTGAAAGGAGCAAGCATTTCATGGTGAGGCTGCAGCTACTGGGTGAGGACCGGCGTAATTTTCTCCTCGATGTTTCACAGTCTATTTCGCAAACCGAAACAAATATCGTAAGTATTGAAATGAAGGTCGAAGACTCCATCGTTCACAGCACCATCATCCTTGAAGTTCGCAATCTCCAGCATCTAACGCGAGTCATCAAAAAAATAAGTCAAGTGAAGGGAGTGATCAACGTCGAGAGATTGAGTAGTTCACATGAGAAAGTCAGGGACTAAGTTCCTTGCACCAGCATAACCGCACAGGAGTCATGCAAATGAGGTACATAAACTCGAATAGCGTTAAGCACTTCAATTCAAAGAGAGGAGTGGAATAAATGAAGAAAACGATTACTAAGAAAGATGTGGCTAAGAGAACAGCTAAGTTGGTAGGAGAGAAGATCTATCTGGCGGAAAAAATTGTCGACGGGGTCTTCACCTCGTTGCGTGAGTTTATGGCCGAAGCTGAGCCAGAAGTCAGGATTGAAATTCGTGATTTTGGTGTGTTCGAAGTCAAAACGACCAAACCCAAGCCCAAAGCCCGCAATCCCAAGACCGGGGAGATCATCTATGTGCCGGCACGGCGCAAGACGCATTTCAAAGCCGGGAAACTGTTGAAAGACGTGTTGAAAACACCGCTCGATGAAATCAATCAGTAGCATCACTGTATTTACTCTGGAATGAGCTGAAGACATGACACCTCAAGGGAGAATACTCGGGATTGATTATGGGGAAAAGCGAATTGGGGTCGCCATAAGCGACCCGATGTGCATTATTGCACAAGGCCTTCCGACCATCGTTTACAACACTTTTTCAGAGGCGTTGCACAACTTAGAGAAGATAGCGAGCGAATACTCAGTTTGCAGGATTGTCGTCGGCTTACCGTTGACCATGAAGGGAACCGCTGGCTTCGCGGTGAAACGGACGCGTACATTTGTGCAAAGGCTGAAAGAGCGAGTGCCCTTACCGGTCGTGTTTCTGGATGAGCGATTTAGCACCACCATTGCGCACCGCGCCTTGACAGAATTAGGGATATCACCAAGCAAAAACAGGCAGAAAGTTGACAAGATCGCCGCGACTATCATCTTGCAAGATTATCTTGACCGGACAAAGACTCTTGCCAGTGACAAAGGCTCTCACGAGTGACAAATATGAGCGAGAAAACCCGGATTGGCGTCATCGGCGCCGGCGCAATTGCCCAGGTCACACACATCCCCATCTGGAACAAGCTTGAAGATGTTGAAATCATCGCGGTTTGTGACAAAAACAAAAATAAAGCGCAATGGGTTGCTGAAAAATATGACATCCGGCATGCAGTCACCGACGCCGAGCAGTTGCTCGAAATCGAGGAGATCCAGGCAGTCGATATCTGCACGCCGACCCACAGCCATGTAGAGTTATGCACCGCAGCCCTTTCGAGTGGCAAGCATGTGCTGGTCGAGAAACCGATGGCTCGAAATTATGAAGAAGCGAAGGAGATGGCCGACTGTGCCAATGAGTACGGCATGAAATTGATGGTCGGCATGAATGTGAGGTTCCGGCAGGATGCTATCGTGCTCAAGAAGTTCACGCAAAATGGGGAGATAGGTAAGATTTTTTACGCCAAAACGGGCTGGCTCAGAAGGAGGGAGAGCCTGGTGCACAGGACCTGGTTTGCGGACAAGGAGATTTCTGGCGGCGGCGTGTTCATGGATTTGGGTATCCAGATGCTCGATGTCGGCCTGTGGTTGATGGGCAACGGCAGGGCTGAGAGCGTTATGGCATCGACGTATAACACCATCTCGACGCTGCCAGTGGAGGACTCAGCCGCTGTTTTTGTCAGACTAGACAACGGCGCCACCTTGACGATAGAGGTAAGCTGGACTCTTTTGATGGATAGAGACTTCTTCTATACAAATTTGTTCGGCGACCACGGAGGGGCCCTGCTCAATCCGTTGAGAATCCACAAAGAGCTGCATGGAAACCTGGTCAACGTCACACCAGCGAAGGAGGAGACGCCACAGAATTTGTATAAGAAGTCCTATGAGAATGAGCTTCGTCACTTTATCGATAGCTTGCGCGACGAGACTGTACTCGTGACCAGCCCTGAGGAAAACTTAGAGCGCATGCGAATCGTGGATGCTGTTTATGAATCTGCCAAATCTGGACGCGAGGTTATCCTCTGATGAACACACGTGTTTCCTGTGCCCTTTTGATGAGATTCAAAACCGGGCCTGCTGTCCCACCCTTTGTTTCGGGCTTTCCATCTCCGCAGGGATTTCTCCAAGTTTAGAAAGCAAAGAATCGTTTGATTCGGTAACCTGCTGACCGGTTCGCATGATCTGGTGACTGCCGCCTGTTGAAAAACGACGATGAGTGTTCACGTTTCATGACGGATGAAGAACGACTGCACGTAACAGCAAAAGATATTATGACCAGGACTGAACGGTATTTGATTATTCTGATGTTGATGCTTGAAGGTTCGACCCATGTTGCCGGGCAAACAGAGCGTTTTGTCACGCTCAGCAACGTTAAGGCAAGGCCGCTGGCCATGGGTGGCGCATTTACCTCCGTGGTGGATGACATGGCAGCCATCAACTACAATCCTGCTGCCTACGAGCTTTACAAGCGCAACAAAACCGGACGACTGAGTGTCTTCTTGAATCCCGTGTCGCCTGTCGTCGGCGCGATCGAGAGCGATAAGTTGTTCTCCGGCAGCAACCCTCCCGGAGAGGACTTGTTGCTTGGCCTGAGCCTGATTCTCAAATCTGTTTCGTTGTCATTCAATTCACTCGAGCTCGGCGTCCTGCTCGGAGAACAGGGGTTGGATGTGCCTTCAAGCCATCGCAACGAGGAAGTTTTCAGTGCTTCGGGATATCGGCAGAACCATACTCATACCCTCGTTGGCCGGGTCAAGCTGGCGGAGCAGGTGTCGATCGGTGCGTCTGCCAACGTTTTTTACGGCAGCAGAGCAGATGCGTCAGATGAGAGGGACAGGGGATTTGGCATTAGTTACGGGATCCTTCTCAAGCCGGAGAAGGGGTTGAACATCGGTGTTTCCTTGATCAATTTACCCGATACGCTCAAGCACTACCGGGTCCCTCTGGAGCGAATCGTCGATGAGTCGGTCAATGTGGGTATTTCGTACCGCCTGGCCAATAGCACGCTCTCTGTTGATGTCAGGAATCTGGGTGAAGAGCAAGAGGAGAACCTTGTTCGCGAATTCCATCTGGGATTTGAACAAGTCTTGCTGTCACATTTTGCAATTCGCGCGGGCTGGTTCAAAAAGAAAAACGGGGACCATGTCTACAGTTGGGGAGTGGGTATCTTCGATGGCAATCCTCTCTGGGGGCATGAACGGGCGTTCAACCATGAGAACTTTTTTCTGAACTATGCTTTTGTTTATGAAAGAAGTCCCATCGAAGACACTCGCTGGCACTTCCTGTCTTTTTACCTCCGATTGTAAAGGGAACTTTGAATATCAGACAAAGTTAGTATGGAGTGGTTTTTAAGGACGATCTATTCATCGGTAGTTGCGACGGCTTTGCTGTGGCGCACAACCGCCATTTTCTCGCAGCCACTTGACAATTTGCAATTTCTTTCTAGCTTGACGGATAGTCTGGTGTACACGGTTGTGCAGGAGTATCTGGCGCCCGCAGGGCACGCCAGGATAAAGCCATTGGAAAATGAGAATCCGAATAATTGGTTTGTCGAGGACCGGTTGACGCACGTTCTGGGTGCGAACAGATATTCGATCTATTTAGAGCACGAAGATGATCCCCTTGACCTGGAGACAGCCAATGAAGACCAGACCCTGCAGATACAATTCAGAATATTGGATATTGGGATCACTTATCAAAATGCCGCACCGGGTCCTGAAGCCAAAGTGAGGAGAAGCGGTCGAGTGCGTCTGTTTCTGAGACTGGTGAATGAGTTTAGTGGCAAGGTGTTGTGGAGTGGCATGAGCGAGAAAACGGGCAGTGAGTGGATTCAGGAAGACGATGTGCCAAATGTCGAGAACCACAATATTCCCTTCACGAGGGGGAAATATGCGAGCCGCTCAAAATCCATCGGGTTATTTCAACCTTTGCTGGTGTCAACGGCTGCGGGCGTTATCGTTTACTTATTTTATGCCTTGCGCAGTCGATAATTGGGGAGGGCAGTTTTAGACTGAAGGTTACTACATGAAGGTTAAACAAGAACTAAAAGTCACCATTACGATTTTCTTTCTGATGGCAGTCGGATGTAGCTCATATCATGTCAAGCCCGATATTGCTGCACAAGAGCGGTTCAAGTTGGCAAGGTTGATGTTCAAGAATAGAGATTATTTTGATGCCAAGAGCCAATTCAAGATCATTACCTTGAACAATCCCGGGGCCTCATTTGTGGACGAAGCGCAGTATTTCTTGGGAGAGTGTCATTTTCACCTGAAGGAATACGTGATCGCATCAGACGAGTTTAATCGCCTGGTCAGACTTTACCCAAAGAGCCAGTGGGTTGACGACGCGCAGTTCAAGAGCGCGTATTGTGACTACAAACTGTCGCCCAAACCATCGCTGGACCAAACCTACACCGTCAAGGCCGTGGAGAATTTCCAGCGCTTTATTGAGGACTTCCCAAACAGTGACCTGATTCCCCAGGCCGAAGCGCTGCTGAAAATCTGCCGCACCAAACTGTCCGAAAAAGAATTCAAGGCTGGCGAGCTTTATCGCAAAATGGGGGATTGCGTTGGTGCTTACGTCTACTTCAGCAGCGTTGCGGACAATTACTATGATACCAGGTTTGCTGAGCGCGCCATCTACTGGAAAGCTGAATGTCTGTTCAAAATGCGCCGCAACCAGGAGGCAAGGACCTCCTTTGAGGAATTGTTACGAAGGTACCCTCGCAGTGAATTCACCCCAAAAGCAAAGGAGCGTCTCGAGAGAATCGATGGCCTTCTGGTGAAAGCGCGTGAAGCCAACGGTGTCTCCCCCCTGGGTAGTCAAACAAAAAATTGACGGCCAAACGTGAAGATCGGATTATATGGAGGGACATTCGATCCTATTCATTGTGCTCACTTGATTATCGCACAGTTCGTCAAAGAAGAACTCGAGCTGGACAAAGTCATTTTCATCCCGGCGGCCCATCCGCCGCACAAGCGGGTCTTTGCGCCGTCACACCTGCGTTTGGAGATGGTTTGGCGAGCGATTGCCGGCAATCCGGCCTTTGAATGTTCCGAGATTGAGATAAACCAGGAAGATATCTCATACAGTGTCGACACCATTGCCAGGCTCAAGGAGGAATACCAGTTGCCGCGCGAAGAGCTTTTCTGGATCATCGGCTCCGACAACTTCATCGATTTCGCGAGCTGGAAAGAGCCGAGCCGAATCGTCAGCTTGTGTCAGACGATTGTTTTCCCGAGAAATAATGTCGATTTTGAGAGCGGGCCAGATACATTCAAGCGCGAGGCGATGTATCTGAAAGACGCGCCCATTGTGGCCATCTCGTCAACTCTAATCCGGTCATTCGTTGCGCAGAGCCGGTCCATATCGTACCTTGTCCCTCCGGCGGTTGAACAGCTCATCACCTCCAATAATTTGTATCGCTAAGCGACGGATAATTAATAGGTTGCAGTCATCCTCGCTTCCCTTGTTTTCATCGTGTTACTTCGACAAAAAACGCTTGCTTTTCACTCTTTAATACATTATTTTTTGGGCATCCTGAGCGGGGATGAGCACAGAGTGTTCCAATAATCAGTTTATGTAATTTTGGACTTTGGAGGAGGCAATGCAAAGCGAAGGTTACGAAAGTCATCATTACCATAAACTAAGCCTGGAGCCGAATGACCTCGGTTTTGAATATGATCCTGATGATGAGTGGGAGGAAGATGATTTTGACGATTATGAGGATGACTTAGATGGTGATTTCGAAGGATTTGATGATGAAGAGTACTATGCTGACGACGAGGATTGGGAAGAGGAAGAGGACTGGGGTGACCCGGACTGGAACGAAGAAGACTGGAACTGATAGGCCGCTGAGTTGCAAACGCGGAAGTATCCCACACACCCGTTGATTGCTGTTGGTGCGGTCATCTTCAGGAATGACCGCCTGTTGCTGATAAAGAGGAGACACGAACCGAAAGCTGACTATTGGACCTTGCCGGGCGGGCTGGTGGAAGTGGGAGAAAACACTCGCGAGGCCCTGGTTCGAGAAGTTCGTGAAGAGTGCAACGTGCTTGTTAAACCGACCCGGATTGTTGATGTGATCGATTACGTTGAACGAGACCAGACCCAAAGAGTAAGATACCACTACGTCCTGGTGGACTTTGAGGCGGAATACATTTCAGGCACGGCGTTTGCTTCGTCAGACGCCGTTGAAGTCAAATGGTTCTCGACCGACGAGCTGCGCCAGGCCAACTTGCCGGATATGACCAGAGACTTCCTGAGCAAGCATTACAGACTTCAAACAAAGAGCGCGTAAAAGCATCGTGGCGATGAAGTACTTTGCGAGCATCGACGATCGTGAGATAGCGCTTGAAATAGACGATGATGCAGGCACAACCGTGTCCCTGAACGGGTCTTCAAGCCAGTCCGAGCTCATCGCCATCAAAGACCACCTCCTGTCTCTGAAGCTTGACGGGCGCTCCTACCAGGTGTTCATTGAGTCGAACGGGAATCATTATGTGGTGTCACTCAACGGCAAGAAATATGAAGTCACCCTCGATGACGAAAAAAGCAGACTCATAAAAAGCCTGATCAAGCTCGAAGACTCCGGGCACGGCCACGCTGAGGTCAAGGCACCCATGCCGGGTCTGATTGTCAAAATTCTCGCAACGGAAGGCCAAAGAATCAAAAAGGGCGACAGCCTTTGTATCATAGAAGCCATGAAGATGGAGAACGAGATTCGTTCAAACGTCGAGGGGACCGTTACCAGAATTCATACGAAAGAGAAAGAGTCGGTCGACAAGGATGCGGTTTTGATGGTGATCGAATGACCGGCCTGCAAGCTTGCCTCCTACACATGCCTGAAAATTGAGCGTTTCTTCCTATTCTTTGACGAATGGAGATCACGTTAGTCGATGAGTGTTCGTTATCTGCCCCTGTTGGTTTGCTGTTTGGTGTGTTTACAGCATGAAAGTGCCCCTGCTTCAGAGTCGAACAAAATCAGGATACCACAGAGTGTATCGCATTTCAGAACCATTGGGCGAGACAGGTCAGGCCCCGGGAGCAGGCTGAACCGACCCTTTATCAGCGCCTCGCCACTCGTGCTGGAGGCGATGACTCGCAGAACAGCTCTGGGCAAAGCAATCGCTGCAATGCAGGCCGGAGCACAAGAGCCGGGCCTGTTCACAACCTTCACCACGATCGATTTTTCAGCGAGCCTCTTTTCTTTCAAGAACATCACAGCCAGGTTAGCGAGAAAAGGCAAACATGCCTACATTTATGTTGACACGACTCAAACCGTCAAAGATGAACGGTTAGAGGAAATTCTATCCATTTTTGACAATCAAATCTATCCGACGAATTTGGCTGTATTTGGTCCCGAGCCAGAACCGGGGACAAGCGACGACAGGATGATCGCGATTGTCTTCACCCCAATCGAGTCCCCGAAAACTCAGGCAGCAGAATTTTCCGGGTATTTCTGGCCGGGCCATCAAGTTCCGCAAGGGAAGACGGCTCACAACAACCAGAGAGAGCGGCTCCATATCAACGTTGCGCAACTAAAGCAGCATGGCGTACGCGCGGCGGCCGCCGCCATTGCGCAGGAGTTGCAATACTTGATTCATTGGAATCATGATCGCAACGAAGAGATGTGGCTCAACGCCGGCTTGTCTGAGTATGCTGCATTCATCAATGGTTTCGGACCCCCGGCATCGCTGCCGCAGTTCCTGCGCAGCCCAAACAGAAGTCTGACAAGCTGGTCGAATCGACCTGAGGACTTTGCCCGGTCGTTCTTGTGGATTCTCTATTTGGCAGAGAGATTTGGTGGTGGTGCGTTCATCCGAGAATTGTCTGCGACCCGGTTGACTGGCCTGGATGCCATTGCAGCCATTTTGCATGAACACGCTCCCGAGCTCTCGATTGAGGAGGTCTTCTCTGACTGGATTCTGGCAAATTACTTGAACGTCAATTCCAAGGACTATCCTGAGCTCGGCTATCTGTCCATTGATTTGCCCCCGGGGAGAACGACGAAGCGGTGGAGCTTTTTGCCAGTCTCGACCATAAGAGGTGAGATTTTCCCGTATGCGGCAGAGTACTGTCTTTTTGCCGGCGGACGGGACCTCATTCTGAAACTGGATGGCACGGAGAGCAAGGTTCAATTTCGAGCCAAAGTTGTCAAACTGACCAACAAGCGTATCTCCGAAATCTCTGATTTTCCGGTCAGCGATGACAACAACGGGATTCTGCCTTTGCTTGATTTCGGAGCGGGCTTTGATGAAGTCCTGTTGGTGCCATACAGTACGGCCAACCCGGTGAAGGGCGAGCGACTCGTGTTTGAAATAGAGGCAAACGGCAGAGGGGGACCAGCGACATTCCGGGACACCTTGCACTATCATGATACAGCGAGTCAGATCATCCTGCCGTTTGGTTTCCCGACTCCCCTTCTGGAGCCTGGTCAGGGCGATGGCTGTGCCGTTCGTTTTACTTCACCGCATGATGGCGTCTTGTTGGGCGCAGAGTTCGGATTCTGGGATTTGACTTCGTACTCGGGCAAGGTTCGTGGATTTGTCAGGGCCAGTGCATCGGATTCCACGGGACGGCCAGGTGCCTGGTTAGACTCGTTGGTGCTCTCCGGTCTGACGGGTCGCCCGGGCGAGCTCACGTGGTATGGGGTCGACCTCGGGTCAAGAAACATCGCAGTTGAGGGAGGAGAAGATTTCTTTGTTGGCCTCGAGATTGACGCGGCGAATACCGCGGACACCCTTTTTGTCGCATTGGACACGGCGAAAACTCCGACCGGGCGCTCGTTCATATCCGTCATCGAGGATGGAAAGGCAGAGTGGAGGGGATTTGCCAACGGCTATAATCTGCTCGTAAAGGTTATTCTGTCCGTGCCTGCTGATCTGGAATCCCCTGAGATAATCATCGATATCGTTGAAAATCCTGCACAACCGGACGCATTCGAGGTGGCCGTTTTTAGCGCGAGGCCGCTTGATCCGTCCACGCTCACCGGCACGCTCTCGCAGGCTGAGATTCTGATGCCTCTCGAGTTCGCTGCTGTGAGTGATTCTAATCTGGTTTTTACATGTGATGCTTTGACGTTGTCCACTCCCGGACCAGCAGAGGTCAATGTTTCGGCCAGGCACGTCTTCGGCTCCATTCTTGGCACCGATACTCTCGTCCTGAATGTCGATCATTATGACCCGGCCAGCAAAGGCAGCATCCACAGTCCGGACAATCGGTTTCAAATCAAATTGCCGCCAGGGGTTCTCGACGAGAGTCGTAATTTTGTCACCTATACAACGGATCTTTTCTCGACCGGTCAGTGGGATGATGCTGCGTTGGAGGGCAGTTCTTATGTAAGTTCTGGCCTGGAGTACACCGTCAGACCAGGAGACCTGACCTTCAACGAGATGGTCGAGGTCAGCTTCGACTACCTGGAGAATGCCGATGCCATGCTGTCCGAGAACAATCTCACTATCGCCTTTCTTGAAGAGGGCGAGTGCTTGATTCTGGGCGGTGAGCTTTATCGGGAGGAGAAGGCGATCAGAGTGCTGTCAAACCGCACAGGAACGTATAGTCTCGTCATCAAGCAATTTGACGTGCTCGAGACTGAGGTTTCTTTGCCGGAGCGGTTCTTTTTGCAGCAGAATTATCCCAATCCTTTCAATCCGAAAACCACCATCAAGTTTGGCCTGCCCGAGAGTCGTTACACCACCCTTCGCATTGTCAACCTGAAAGGCCAGATCATCGCAACTCTGCTCGACGGCGATCTGCCGGCCGGTGAGCACGTCGTCGAATGGGACGGGACCGATGACAACAAGGTACCGGTTGCCAGCGGCGTCTACCTCTATCAGCTCAAGACCGACACGTTCGTTGAGACCAAGAAGCTGGTGCTGGTCAAATAAGACACATGTCCTGATCCGCCAGCCGTTTCGAGGCTCGAGCACCACGTTAACCGTCAAGCAGGGATGCAGGTGAGTCAACCCTTCGGGACTTTCGATGGTGAAGGGAGGAATGGCCCGGTACTTCTAAACGGCAAACCGGTCTGAATCCTTCTTCTGCCCAGAATCGCTTCAAGGAGAACTGACCCCGTGCTATCCACTGAGTTTCACCGAAGTTGTTTTTTGTGTTTTTTGGCTTGCATGCCCGAGCAACACAACCTTGCGAAGGTTTCGAACCTTCGCAAGGTTTTAGATGCAGCCTGCCCGGCTTCGCAGGAATGTTGCAGGTTAGTCAACCCTTCGGTGAAACTCGGTGGTTTCGGTCAACTAACTCTGCCAACATGGTGAGGCGAGGGCACGCCGGTTTCCGCAGATCGAAGCG
>JBHHXT010000064.1:0-23408 GCA_046757165.1 bacterium
CCGGCAGCAGTTCTTCCAAGATCTCTTTCCAGGAGCTATCCTGTTTCATCGGAGGCCAGACATTCACAATGTTTGAGCCGCGGAGGTCTCAATAGGGCCGTTGGTAGAATGGCGTCTTGACCACCTGCGCACCCAATCTTTTACCCCGCACGGAGATCGCAATCGGTGTGCCGACTTCATGATGAGGACAGGTGACATAGCCGACGCCAATTCCTCTCTCCAAACTCGGTGAGAATGTTCCACTGGTCACAACTCCGATTTCACTGCCTTCCTTAAAAATCGTGTAACCCTGGCGCGGTACGGCGCGCTCTTTCATCTCGAAGCCCACCAGCTTACGCGACGGCCCCTGTTGCTTGACTTTCATGATCGCATCGCGGCCGATAAAATCGCCCTTGTCCACTTTCGTGATCCAGCCCAGCCCTGCCTCGATAGGATTTGTCGTTTCATCGATGTCATTGCCGTAGAGGCAGTATTTCATCTCCAGGCGCAGAGTATCCCGTGCCGCCAAACCGACAGGTTGTATGCCAAACTCCGCGCCCGCCTCCAGGATGGCGTTCCAAACCGTCACAGACCGGTCCGCATCAACACCGACCTCAAAGCCGTCCTCACCCGTATAGCCTGTTCGGGCAATAAATGCCTGCTCACCGGCAATTGTGCCCTCGCGGAACCAGTAGAATTTGATTTCGGACAGATCCAGCTTGGTCAACTTCTGCAGCGTCTTCTCGGCGTTCCGGCCCTGCACGGCGAACAGGCTGATTTCATCGCTGCGGTCTTCCAGCTCAACGCCCTGGATCAAGTTCTGCTTCATCCAATCATAATCTTTCCCACGGTTGGCGGCATTGACAATGGCCATGTAATGGTCGCCAAAGCAATAGACGATCATATCATCGACCATGCCACCGTGTTCAAAGCACATTCCGGTGTATTGCGCCCGGAATTGCTGCAACCTGGTGACATCGTTTACGGTGATCCTCTGCAGATATTCAGTTGCCCTTTTCCCCCGAATGAACACTTCCCCCATATGGGACACATCGAAAATTCCGACAGAGTGGCGCACACAAAAATGCTCCTCCTTGATGCCCTTGTATTGCACCGGCATCAAGTAGCCCGCAAACTCGACAATCTTTGCGCCGAGGTTTTTATGCACATCGTAAAGGGCGGTTTTTTGGGGTTCCACTCAGCTATCTCCTTTCGGGCGGGTCATTCGGATTACAGTTTCTGTAAAGCCTCTTGGATCCTGTCCAGGCCGCGCTGGATGTTCTCAATGGAGTTGGCATAGGAAAAACGCAAATATCCGGCGCCAAATTTGCCGAAGGCCGTGCCACACAACACTGCAACTCCGGCTTCGTGTAACAAATAATGCTCGAGCTCCTGGGCGCTCATCGGGATCTCCTTGACGTTTGGGAAAGCGTAGAACGCGCCTTTAGGCGTGATACAGCTCATGCCCGGGATTTTGTTCAGCCCCGCCACGATGAAATCACGCCGTTCCCGGAATTTTGCAACCATAGCATCGACCTCGTCGGTCGGGCCGGTCAGCGCCTCGATGGCAGCATGTTGCGAAAACGTTGCCGTACAAGAGTTGCTGTTGATCATCAGTTTCTCGACCTTTCTTGCCAGGTCCTCTGGCATCACCCCCCAACCGAGGCGCCACCCCGTCATGGCGTAGGTCTTGGAGAAGCCATCCAGGAGCACTGTTTGCTCCCGCATGCCGGGCAGCGCGTACAAACTAACGTGCTCCCCCTCATAGATGATGTTCTTGTATACCTCGTCAGTGAGCACGAGAATTCCCCTTTCCCTGGCGACTTCTGCAACAACCTCGATGTCCGCTCGCGTCAAAACACCACCGGTCGGATTTGCCGGGGTGTTGATAATGATCAGTTTGGTCCGGTCGCTGACGAGGGAGCGGAATTCGTCCGGATCGAAACGGAAATCTTTTTCTTCCAGCAGTGGCAGCGGCACAGGCGTGCCGCCGACGAAATTGATGACGGATTCATAGATTGGGAAGCCTGGATTCGGGTAAATGACTTCATCGCCTTGCTCGATGCAGGCCGTGATGACGAAATACATAATGGGCTTGGCGCCAGGGGTCACCACCACTTCCTCCACTCTCGGACGAACCCCCCGGCGTTTGGCCACTTCCTCGACAATGGCCTGCCGCAGCGGCAAAATGCCAGCCGCCGCGCAATAGTGCGTTTCTCCCCGGCGTAGAGCTGCAACGCCCGCCTCAACAATGTGCTTCGGTGTCGGAAAGTCCGGTTCGCCGATTTGCAAGTAAACGACCTCTTTTCCCGCGGCCTCAACGGCCCTGGCCTTGGCCATCACTTCGAAAGCAGTCTCCGTCCCTAAACGTTGGATCCTGTTGGCAAACTTCATCGCTCTATCTCCGGCGTAATTTGTGAATATATAAATGTTAATGGGTCGAAAAAAGATAACAAAAAAAACTGCAAGAGTCAATCCCAAATATAGGTCGTGCTCTTGAGCCGCGGGCACGTCCGGTGGACTTGCGTGGATGAAGAAAAGATAGATGGGAATTCGGGCATTGCATCTGAACCTGCGCACATTCGGCAAGGATTTCTTGTCAGGTCAAAGCAGCTGCTCGTCAACGAGCAGGGCGCGGTCCTGGCCCCGGTTGTCTGTTCAGCTAAAAGTCCAGCTTGCCCCACCGCCAGCGTGTCACATCGTTTATCAAGATAAAGACCATTAGCGCCAGCAAAAAAGCTATGCCAATTTTCTGAATAAAAAGCCGGGTCTTGCTCGGCAAAGGCTTGCGCATCACCCCCTCGATCAACAACAGCACCAGATGCCCGCCATCCAACACTGGAAAGGGCAGCATATTGAAGAAGGCCAGGTTTAGACTGATCAGCGCCGTCGTCGCCAGGAGCACATCAAACCCACGTTTGGCGCTTTCGCCAGCGAATTTGGCAATGGCGATAGGGCCTCCAACCGCGTTCCGGAATGACTCCTTGCCCGTAAGAATCAGTTTCAAGACCTGAGCAGTCATCTTCAATACGGTGTAGGAAGAAATCACACCATGTTCTAGCGACTCAGAGAACGTCGCCGGCCGGTAATCAAATATCGGAGCAATACCGATGCGACCTTTGTTGTCCGGCTGCAGTTCGGGTGTGACTTTGGCGGACATGGTTTCGTCGCCGCGGCGCCACTCGAGATCGACTTCCACCTGCGGGCTGGCGTGAAGGATGGTTGTCAGATCCTGCCAGGTGTCAACGGTCTGTCCGCTGACGATGGTGATCACATCCCCCGCTTGCAGACCGATAGCCTCGGCCGGCGTGCCGTTGAGCACCTGACCAACCGCCGTCGTTTCGCTAGCGTGCGGGAGCCCGGTGAAATAAGTGATCCCCGTGTAGATCACGACCGCCAGGACAATATTCATGAAGGAACCGGCCGAGATCACGATAATTCGCTGCCAGACCGGTTTGGAAGCAAACTCCCATGAGGCGCCGGTGATGGTGTCATCCATGGTTTCATCGATCATGCCAGCCATCTTGACGTAGCCGCCTACGGGCACCCAGGAGATGCAGTAATCGGTATCGCCATACTGGAAACCAAATGCTCTGGGCGGAAATCCGAGCGAAAAGCGCTCCACCTTGATGCCAACCATCTTTGCGGTGATGAAATGGCCAAGTTCGTGCACGAAGATCAAAACCCCGAGGACGAAAGCGAGGGACAGCAAGAAAGTCATTTAGAACCTCTCGAGTTTCATGAACCGGAATCTAAAAACCTCTTCTTATTCATATTTATCGGAGATATATTCTCGCGCCGAACGGTCGACTTCTAAGAGCTCATCCACGCCTAAACAGCCATTCGTGGTACAATGGGCAAGGGCATCCTCGACCAGGGCGTGAATTTGATCGAACCGAATCTTCTCTTGCAAAAACAAGTGCACGGCTTGTTCGTTTGACGCATTCAAGACCGCGGGCGCGGCCCCCCCCTGCTCAAGGGCCTGGACCGAGAGCTTCAGGCAAGGGAACTTATCGAGATCAGGCGGTTCGAAGGTCAGTTCTCGCACCTGCTGAAAATCCAGGCACGGAAACCGTGCCGGCATCCGCCCCGGGAACGTCAGGGCATATTGAATCGGGACACGCATGTCCGGCAAACCGAGTTGCGCCTTCAGGGAGCCGTCTCGAAACTCCACCAGGCTGTGGATGATCGACTGCGGATGCACCACCACTTCGATCTGCCGCGGCTCGAGATTGAACAGCCAGCGCGCCTCGATGACCTCCAGTCCCTTGTTCATCATCGTTGCGGAGTCGATCGTGATCTTCGGTCCCATGTCCCAGTTGGGATGGTCGAGTGCTTCGGCAACCGTAATGGTGCAAAACTCGCTGGCCGCTCGCTGTCGAAACGGTCCGCCGGAAGCGGTCAAAATGACCTTGCGAATATGCTCAACCTGCTCTCCGATGAGACATTGCAGCAGCGCGCTGTGCTCGCTGTCGATAGGGATGACCTCTGCACCAACCTTGCGGGCTTTCTCCATCACCAGCTCCCCGCCGACTACCAGAGTCTCCTTGTTGGCCAAGGCGATGCGGCGACCGGGGAGAATCGCATGCAACGTTGGCTGCAACCCCACAGCCCCGACCAGCGCATTGACGACAATATCGACATCCTCTTGTCTGCTGATTTCAAGCAGGCCGTCGAGGCCACCATAAACTGCCACCCCGATCTCTTTGAATCGTTGCTCACAGGCCCTGACCTTTTCCTTGTCAAAAATGGCAACAGCTTGCGGTCGAAACTTGTTGGCCTGCTGCAACAGAAGCTGGGTGTTTTGATAGGTCGTTAAGTAGCGCACCTCAAAGGCGTGCGACTGACTTTGTACGACGCTCAGGCAGTTTTGCCCAATCGAACCCGTGGAGCCGAGTATGCAGACTCTTTTCATTTTCTTCATCTACCAGAGGCTGACGCCGAGTCCCAGATCAAAAGTATTGAACTCGCTAAAGCTGTACGAGGCATTGACATGCAGCAATGGAAAGGGCTTGACTGTAGCGCCGATCGTGAAATGGGCCTCGCTGCCACTGAACCTCTTGCCGCCCAGGTCTGGAAACAACGGAAGGTCTTCATCCAGTTTCAGGCGGGTGAGATCGATACCACCAGCCACATAAACCGTGAAAATCGGCAAGGATTGGCTGGCCACCGCTTTCAGGCTGAAGGTACTGACCGTGCCAAAATCGAACTCCTCTGGCACGAACAGAGCATGATAGGCAGCGAGCAACATCACTTTTGGCAAACCCGGCAGTTGCACCAGGCCATACTTCAAGCCACCGCCGATAAGCGTCACCCCGCCTCGGCTGTCAGCCGCCCTCGGCGGATCCAGCGTCACGTCTGAGTCGCTTCCCAAAGGGAAGTAGAAAAAACGCCCCGTCAACTCAAAGCGTCCCGGCAGGCCCAGGCTGCCATGCAAGAAAGCTAATCCGATCCTGTTTTCATCATCAAAAACTGGCACCGATTCAAACTCATCGGGAATGGTAGCCACAATGCCGCGCAAACCGACATCCAGGCCGCCGAAATCGTGCAGATCCGCGGTGTGATACATGCCGCCACCGACAAAGGAGCTGAAAAACTTCAGCACCGTTTCGACCGCGTCCTCGACATCCTGTTCGCTCGCGTACGCCTGGCGATTGTCAAACCGAAAGTACTGAGCAGTTGCAGCTGGAATCATACAAAACAGCAAAACAAAAGCAAAAACAGCCCGACATAAATTAGCTTTCATGGTTCCCTCCCAAGTTAGAGTACTTAGGTATCAGCTCGTTTATCCGTCTCAGCTCCCGTTCTGTTAGGCGGTCCGGACACAACCTCACACCAAAAACTTGCTGGAAGCCGGCGTGTAAACTCGAAACAACCTCCTCGTATCGAACAGTGCGCGCCAGTACGCGCTCAACAGAAATGGTTTTGCCGCTTAATTCCTTCTGTAAGTGATAAAAGCCATGGGCAGTGCTCGTTGGCGCTTCGCAGGACGGTGTCAGGTAATCTGTCAGGTGCATGTGGTCATCCCCGAGCATGATCGACCCGTGCTGCAATAAGCCATTCTTGAATCGACGTTGCGCGCTGCCAACGAGCTTTCTTGACTGCACGTGAATTTCGTACTGTGCAGAAGTGGCGAAGCAAGCAGATTTACTAGGGGTGTTGGCAAAGTCCGCATCGTCCTGTTGTACCTTCTCTAGTGCCAGGTCGATATCCAGGCGCCGCAAACCCTGGACAAGGGCGCTGCTGATGATGTCATAAACCTCGAGCGTACTTTTGTTGTACAACTCATCGTTTTTGGGAACAACGACACAGTAGGTGACTTCGTGCGCGTGGTAAATGGCGCGCCCGCCTGTGGGGCGGCGAACAATGTCAATGCCCCTGAGTTGGCATTTGTTCTTATCTATTTCGGAGAGTCTCTGATGAAATCCGATTGAAATTGTGGGTGGACACCATGTATACGTTCTCAGAACGGGCCGGTTCTGGCCGAGCCGTGCTAACGCTGCGTCCGTGGCCATGTTGAAGGCACCGTCATTGGCACCGGTATCGAGGAAGCGCCAAACTCTTGTTTCGTCATCCAATCCTGTTTACCTATCCATAATTGCAGCCGACACTTGTGCTTCACAAGCGAGCTTGCCATCCACCAACGCCTTTCCTTTCATCCAAAAAATGGCGCGGCGTGTTTTCAAAAGCTCCACTTCAAAGCGCAGTTGATCGCCGGGTACCACGGGCTTTCTAAACTTGGCCTTTTCAATGCCGGTAAAGTAGACCAGTTTGTCTTTGTGACCCGTTACCGAATCGAGCAGCATCATGCCTCCCGTCTGCGCCATGGCCTCCAGGATAAGCACCCCCGGCATGATCGGCTGCCCGGGAAAGTGGCCTGCAAAAAAGGGCTCATTCACGGTGACATTCTTGATGCCGACGACGCGCTGCATCGGCTCCAGCTCAATAATTCTGTCCACCAGGAGAAACGGATAGCGGTGCGGCAAAATGTTTTGAATTGCAACAACATCCAGGACAACCTGCGGCTCATCCGCTCTTTCGGTTCCTTCCATTCTCTCTCTCTACTTCCAGATGACCATAAAACAAAGGTGTTATCCAGCACAAGAAACTGAACAACACCCTGAGTTTGCCTGCGCGTTTTCCGGAAATGAAGCGCTGTTATTTGCCCTGTTTCGCTTGCGCATCCGTTTTCGGGAGCCCCTTGTTTAGCTCATCGAGGAGCTGGCCGGTCAAATCAGGTTGGTCTTTCGCGGCATATAGAATGTTTGCCGCCACCGTGTCAAAAATGTAGGTGTACCCTCCGGCTTCCCCGATTTTCTGAATCGCTTTGTTGATCTTGTCGTAAACCGGTTGGATGAGCTCAACTTCCTTCTTGACGGCCTCGCCGCCCTGCGGATTCCACTTTTCCTGCAAAAACTGCTGGTACTTGATATAAAGATTCTGAATTTCTTGCTGCTTGGCAGCTTTTCTTTCTTCGCTCAAGAGGAGACTCTGGGATTCCACTTGCTCCTGCAACGTCTGAATCTCTTTTTGCATGTCTCGGGCTTCCTGTTCCCACTGTGCGTTCAATTCCTGCAATTGCTTCCGAACGTCAATAGCATCTTTGAAGGATTCAAGAATCTTGTTGGAGTTGACGTAGCCGATCTTGAGCTGGCCAAACACTGGGTTTACCGCCAGACTGAACAGACAAATGCTGAAAAGCAAAAATGAAGCTAACAATTTGGTTGGTTTCACGTTTGACCTCCATTTATGTTTGAGAAAGACGGCTTTTAGAAACTACGACCAAATACAAAGTGTGGCTTCCAATCTCCGAATTTTTGTCTGGTTGTGGGATCGATATTATCGAAGCCATAAGCATAGTCAAAGCCAATAATCCCGAGCATGGGCATGAAGATCCTGAGTCCCACGCCGACCGAGCGGCGCAGGTCGAAAATATCGGTTTCTTCTAAGCCGCGCCAGGTGTTGCCGGCTTCGGCAAAAACCAACCCAAAGATGGTTGGGTTGGGTGAGATGGGAATCCTGAGCTCTGTACTATACTTGAACATGACCTTGCCGCCTCCGCCTCTGGAAGAGCGGGAGAGCGGGTCATCGTAACCACGCAGCGGGATCGAGCGCGACAGTCCTTCCCCGCCCATAAAGAACAGCTCCAGAAAAGGAATGTTCTCCGCATCGTTGCCAAATCCTTCAATGTAGCCGGCCTGGAAGCTGTTGAACAAGACAAAATTCAGAAACGCGGGCGAAAACCACTCATTTTGAATGATGTGTTTGTGAAAACTCACGTTGCCGCCCAACGGCCCGCCCGTAATCTCTGTTGAAATAGAAAAGCGAGACCCCGAGGACGGAAACTCTGGCCGGTCCAAGCTGCTGCGTGATATGATCTGGGTGATGCCGCTGGTCGTCAACGGCCAATCCTGCTGGGCAACCTGCGGGTTGAACTGTAAAAATGCATCGGTGAAGTTGGTCAGATCGGTTCTGTCGATTCGGTAAATCCAGTCCGTTCTAAAAAAGTTGTCCGGCCAACGCAGCCGACGTCCGAGCCGAATGCTGCCCCCCTGAGTGCGCTGGTCATATCCGATGAACCGGCTATCGCGCTTGATATCAAAAAAGCTGACCCCGACCAGCGTGGGCGTGTCCAGGAACCACGGCTCCGTAAAACCGATTTGAAAAGAACGAAAAGCCCGCCCGAAATTCCAGTCGAAGCTGAGCGTTTGACCGTTACCGAAGAAATTGTTCATCGTAACGCCAATGCTGCCGATGAGCTTATCGCGCTCACTAAACCCGGCAGACATGTTCGCGGTATCGGTAGACTTCTCTTCAACTTCCAGAACGATATCCACCTGGTCGTCGTTGATGGGTTGGACATCAGGCCGAACGTCTGCGAAGTAGTTGAGGATGAACACTTCGCGTTGACTGCGCACAAGCGCCTCTCGGCTAAACGTATCGCCTGGACGGATACGAAGCGCCCGGCGAATCACCTTTTCTTTGGTCTTGGTATTGCCGGTGATGTGAATCTTGTTGACTTTGACAGCGTTGCCTTCGATCACACTGAAAAGGACGTTGACGGTATCCAGGCCAACGGGCTTTTCCTGCGGAACAATGTTGGCATAGATATACCCGGCGTCATAGTACAGACTGCCAACGCGCTCATGAACCGCTTTTTCGATCTTCTCCCGGTTGTACACCTGGCCTTTTCGAAAGTCCAGGTAGCTGGCCAGTTGGTCGGCCGTATAGAGCTCATTGCCTTCCCAGGTGATATCGCCGAAGTAGTAACGCATGCCCGGGTTGACCCAGATGTCGATGTACATCTCCTTCTTCAGCGGACCGTAGTGGATGGAGTCGCGCAGGACTTCGGCATCCCGGAAGCCTTCCTTGCGGTAGAAGGCGATGAGCTTTCTCAGGTCGTCGTTGTATTTGTCCGCATCAAAATCGCCACCGCCGAAAAACCAGAACCCATTCTCCTTGGTGTCTTTGAGCTGCTTTCTGAGTTTCTTATCAGAAAAGTTCTTGTTGCCATGGAAGCTGATCCCTTCGATCACGACTTTGTTGCCTTCCCTGATTTTGAAACGCAAAACGCGTTTGTGTTTAAAGGCGCTTTCCCGCGTGACCGATTTGACATCGGCCAGCAGGTATCCCTTTTCTTCGTAGAGCTTCTTAATCTTGGTTTCAGCCTTCTTGACAACCTGGGGCCCCAACACCTGGCCTTTGTAGAAATCCAGCTTCTTTTCGATGTCTTTCTTTTTGAGCTTCTTGTTTCCTTCCAGTTCCACTTTGTCCAAGCGCGGGTACTCTTCGACTTTGATGGTCAAGTAGACCGCGCCGGCAACCTCCCTGTCGAGAAGAATCTGGATGTCGGAGAACAGATTCAAGCTCCAGAGCTGCTTGATCGCCTTCTGGATGTCCTCACCGGTGATTTCCTGATTGTCGCTCAAACCGGAATTGAGTTTGATGAAATTGGGATCAGCGATGTCATTGCCTTCAACAGAAATCGCGGCAACCTTTATGGCCTTTCTTGCACTCTGCCCAAAGCAAAGGCTGAAGATAAAAAACAAGGCAAACGTTGCCACAAAGGATCCACAAGCCGCTAATCTTCTACTCATTGGTACTGCTCCGTTCGTTGTACTGCTCTGTCTTCGTGTTGAACACCAGACTTCATAAATAACAAAAAAACTAACCAGAATCAAGGTCAAAAAGTTCAAATTTATCTCAAAAGAGGAAAGAGTGTCTGAGCCAGACCCTTTTATCGTCTCTGTGGGTTTCCAGAAGTGTGTTGTAATCATACTCCGCCTGCAGCAGCCATTTTGAATTCAGTCGATACTCGAGGCCGAGGATGTGCTGCAGGCCGACACCCTTGTCCTGGTACTGATAGTCGATCCCGGTCTTGATCTCGCCGGTGTACAGGACATACACATCTCCCAGGAGATACTTGCCGAGAATCAAACGGCTGCTGCGCAAGAATGCCAACGAAGAGCCGAGCGCCTCATTGCTGAAACGGGAGTCCAGAAAGTTTTGTGCAATCGAGTAGCTGAAGCGTACCACATCCAGCGCCAACTTGCGCTCCAGTTGCCGCTCCAGCGGACGCATGAGGGGCCGGAACAGAAGCTTATCGGTGCTGGAGCCAACTGCCTTGGCCGCCTGTTCATCTATGGTCTCGGAAGAATAGCCGAGCGTGGCCATGATATCCCCCTGAGTCTCGTCAAACCCCGGATGTTCGGAAGAAAGCTTGATGTTGATGCGGTCCCAACTGCCACTTTTGACTTCCTGATGTGTGACGTCGTCAACAGTGAGCAGCGTCAAATAGACATCACTGGGAACATTGCTGGAGTCCCGAATCACGGTCCACGCTTTGCCGTACACAATAGGATAGAACGAAGACGGAATAAACTCCGCTCCCATTTTGTCGACCCGGAAGTTGAGGTCGAGATACTCGATTTCACCACGTGTCGATTCGACCGTGCCGCCGATGGTGAAGGTAGAATCCTTCAGAACCCCCTTGAACTCCAACTTGCTAATATCGCGGTCGACTTCCATATCCACATAGATGGCCGGAAACTGGCGGACATAACGTGTTTCTTTCTCAGAAACGGCGTAAATATCCCAGTTGATATTATTCATGATGTTGACCACGACCGGATTGGGCTCGCCGATGCTTTCGTCAAAGGGGTACATCAAGTTGGCATTTCGAATGCGCACCTTACCCCGCACATAAGGCCGACGCCATGGGCCCGCCACGAAGAACTTCTCATCCGGGGTGTAGCCTTCCAGGGCGTACCAACCGATTTCGCCTGACTCCATCAAACCAGGGATATGCAGCGGAACGCCTTTCTTCGAGGTCGTCAGCAGCAGCGCTCCCAGACTGAGATCGTCACCACCGAGTCGCAGCGCTTCATAGAGCCCGTGGTTCAAACCCGCGGTTTCCCGGGTGTTTGAAATGAAGAAGGGCTCGTCACGAATCGTTCCGTGCAGGTTCTTGATGTTCAGGAAGTAGTCCTCCCCCTCAACAGCCAGCTCTGCTTCCAGGTCCTCGATTTTGCGCGCAACATTGGTCAAGGTCAACTCACCTTTCTCGAAATGCAGCTCGCTGCCGGTGAAATCAGGCTTGGTGTAGCCCCCCTTCATGCGCAAATCGAGGTGGCCCTGGCTGTGCGACTCCTGAAAAATCTGGGCCAGGTCCGGGAGCAGGGCAAGAAAATTGCCATCGCCAGCAAGCGCGAGATCGAGCGAGCGGCCTCCCTCGAGAGGCAAGTACCCGGAGCCCTGCAAAACAAACTCATCGCCCTTTTTCACCTCAGCCCGCCCGACATTCAGGGCCTTAGTGGAGAGGTAGGAACCGTTTTGATGGGCTTGGTCGCCAAAATCGAGTAGCACCTCGTCGAACTGCAGTTTAAGAATCCGGGCGTTGTGCACCCGGACATTCCCATAAAGCGGCAGACGCGGGAATTTGCCTTTTGCTGTGACCTGAACAACGGCCTCGCCGGAAACGACGCTTTTTTTATGGGTCAATAATCTCAGCAGTTCCTCGATTTGCAACCCGGTCGCGGCGACCACGGTTTCCAGCTCTTGTGTGCTAAGATCGTATTCTCCCTCGGCAACAATGTTGAGCGCTTCGGCGTCATTGAGCGTCAGCTTCTTGACTTGAATGGTTGACGGGTCAGCTTCAAAGGTCAACTGAGCTCGCACCGGACCCAACTGGTCCAGGAAGCCATTCAGCAGCCACAAACTGCCGCTGTATCGCTGCGCCTGTGCTTGATGGTTCAGGGTAACCTGGCCGTAGATATCGCCTTCGTATTTTTCAGCAGTGTTGCTGCCCAGGAGCGAGAGAAACAAGGAGAGACTCATGCCTGAGATGGCAAGCTTGCCCTGTCCAGACATGGTATCGGATTTGCAGATATCGAAGGAGCCTGTCAGCCATTCCCCGAGCTCGAGCTCCTGCAAGCGCAAGCGCTCTTCTGTCCAGTCGAGAGCGAACGAGCCTTTGGTGATCTCGGCTCTGTTTGGCAGGAGAACGATATCACCACGGACGGTGCCTTGCGGGCCCTCAGCTTGCGACGAGATGGCGATTTGAAAGACCTTCTCATAATTTGTTCGCCGGTAGCCTTCCACCACGACCTGCAAATCATCAGCCGTTCCCTCTGCCGCCACGTTGAGATTGTAACGCGACTGCAAAAACGCGAGTTTGGCATCGTTGACAAACTCGAACAGCTTCTGAAAGTTGGTAGCCTCAAAATCGTAGATCCGTTCATGGAGAATGTCTTGCACCGTGGCATTGAGATGAAAGTCGTCATCGATGGAAGAGGTGTTGATGACCAGCGTTTCCTGGCTGTAGGAAAACGAGCCATCCACACTGAGAGAGGGCGATCCGTCTTTCAGGAAATGTAAGTCAACTTCACCCGTACTGACAGGATTGACCATGGTGCCGAACACCTTGATGTGTGCAGCGGCTAAACAGCTATCAGGAGAGCTCAGCCCCAGGTCGAGGATATCTCGGGTAACGTCACCTCGCACATTGATCTCAAAATCGAGCATATTCTCTGGGACCTTGAAATCGATTTCTCCTGAGCCGGCAAACGTGGTTTCATCCACGTGGCCTGTCATTCGGCGAAAGATCAGCGTGGAATTGTCCAGCGCTAATTCCACATCCAGATCCCTGAGTTTTCTGCCATAAAACTGTAAGTGGTCAGAGGCCAGCGTCCCTTGAATTCTGGGGGTGGCGAAGGCGTCCGTCACCGCCACATCGAGAGCAGTCACCCCCTTGAACGGAAGTTTCTTTTCAGGCAGAAACTGGTCCAGGAATTTCTCGACATCGAACTTTCGCGAACGCAATCTCAGGTCGAAATGGGGGTCGAGCAGATTATTGATTCTGCCCGTAATCTCGGTCGGTGAGCCATTTATGGTTTGTGTCGCTTTCTTGATTTCGATGTTCCACTCCCGGATTTCTGCCTCGAGCTCCACGTCATCAAAATAAAGATTCTCAGATTGCACTTTGAAGCTTCCGTGCTGCAGATTGACGGTGCCTTCGATGTCAAAGCCGCGCGAGGGTTCGAGGCGTTCCGTGATGGTCAAATGGCCTTCCATCTGACCAGAAAGTACCTCGAAGTAGCTTGGCAGCAAAAAAGGAAGCTCGTTTCCAAGCTCGTAGTTGTGCAGGTCGACATTGATATAGTCCAGCCCGCCCCGCTGCAGGTCGAATTGGCCGTATATGACCATATTGTATTCCTGGGTGTCAAAGAGATTTCCGGCCAGTCTCAGCCACGCACGGCCCTGCTCATCGGTATACGCCCAGCCATTGATCCGTTTGGCCAGCCGGACCCGCTCGTTGGTCTCCGTATTTTCAATCTCAATCTCACCTTTGGAGATGGTAATTCGTTTGATAAAGTCGGACTCTTTGATGAGGGAGCGGTAAAGCGCTTCCGCCTCCCTGGATAGCTTCAGGGAGAGATCGACATCCTTATAGTCCTCTTTGCGGGGATCGTACAGGAGCGTCAGGCGCGGCTTGTAGATGGTGATTTCATCGGCGGTCTTCTCCGGCGTGGAGCGGCCCTTGAGCAGGCTCCTAATACTGTACCCCAACTGCAGCTCATCGATCTCGAGTTTGTACGGCGCGTCGGGAAAGACGAGCCGCACCTTCTTGAGATTGAGAGAGCCGAAGCCAAGCCGGATGTTTTCGACAGTACATTCGTTGCCGGCCACGGATTGTATCTTGGCAATGACTAACTGTTTGAAGCCATCATTGATCTTGAACAGGTTGGACCCGCTGTAAAGCACAAACAGCAGGAACAAAACCACGAGGGTAATTGTCAGAATCGCTTTGCGAACCATGGTTTAGCGCACACCGCTCTATATTCTTTAACACCAGAACACCAGCACCGACTCTACTCTTGATGTTCAAACTTGAGCTGCTCACTCACTTTTCCAAATCTGCGCTCGCGTTTCTGATACGAGGCAATGGCCTGCAGAAACTCGGTACGCCGAAATTCAGGCCAAAACACGTCTGCAACGTAAATCTCTGTATAGGCAAGTTGCCAGAGCAAGAAGTTGCTGATCCGAAACTCCCCGCTCGTTCGGATTAGCAAATCTGGGTCCGGGAGGTTCGCCGTGTACAGATGTTGCGCGACAACGGTCTCGTCGACATCTTCAACACTCAATTCACCGCATTGCACTTTGCGCGCAATCTGCTTTATGGCATCGATCATTTCTCTGCGGCTGCTGTAGCTCAAGGCGAGATTCAAAGTCAGGCCAGTGTTGGTTCTTAACAGTTCAATCGCGCTTTCCATTCCCCGACGTGCTGGCAAGGGAAGATCACGCAGGTTGCCAATCACGTGTAACCGCACGTTGCTCTTGTTCAACTCATCGACCTCTGCACGGATGGTTTTCAAAAGCAAGCGCATCAGGGCAGAGACTTCGCTAACAGGCCGATTCCAATTCTCCGTGGAGAACGTATATAACGTCAGGTACTTTACGTCGATTTCCCCGGCAGCTCTTACGACCTCCCGCACAGAGTTGATTCCTTCACCATGCCCTGCGACACGCGGAAGATTCTGCCGCCGGGCCCACCGACCGTTACCATCCATGATGATCGCGACGTGCCTCGGAATGTTAGCACATGACAATACAAGCTCTTTTAGTTGTTGCACATCCATGACTTTTGATGCTAATTAGTGAACAAGGCGTAAAGAATGAACTTAAGCGAATCAGACGAGAAAGTCAAGCGAAAACCCCTTCTCGTGAAAAAAGCAAGACACCCTCGTGGAGCTATCGGAGTCTGCGGAAAAAACACATCCTCAGAGATGTTTCTTGTTTGTCATTCTTGTGCCAAAGAGGATAAGCAGGAACACAGTCTTAGGTGGAAAGGTTCCCAGATCTACCGCGTCCGGTATCTATCTGCTAAGATTATCGTCCTGCAAAGCCGTTTTTATCCTTGACAAATCCTGTAATTTTAACTAAAATAAGCTTCTGTCCGATATTAGGTTTCTTTGATATGCGCATTTTATTCGATGAGAACAAATTAAGAGGCCAAAAATGAAAGTGCAAGTAAACGCTCCGTGTCTGGCTTCATTTTGTTGGTTGTGCTTGTTGAGCTTCACCATGATTTCAGACTTGAACGCCCAGAATCAGGGCGACTTGAAAGAAACGCTTTTTGGCGAGACCGACAGACTCCTGGCCACGGTGCAAAGCGAACAGGCTAATCTGTTTTCCCCGACCAATTATAAGAATGCCATGAGCAAATATTATGAGGCCTCCAAAGATTTTCAAAGAGGTAAAAACCTGAATACCATTCAAGGCAAGTTGTCTGAAGTCCGCACCTATCTCAACAAATGTTTGCAGATTGCCAAGCGCGGCAGCGTGACTTTTGGCACCACGATCAAAGCGCGCGAAGATGCGCTGAGAGCCAACGCGCCCGAGTATGCGAAGAATCTGTACAACAAAGCAGAATCCGAATTCATTTCCGCCGCCAAGAAACTGGAAAGAAACGACGTCAAGGGCGCCAAGAAAAGATTGCCTCAGATCGATGATCTATACCGACAAGCAGAGCTAAATGCAATCAAAGTGAGCATCATTGGCAATGTGCGAAATCTCATGCGGGAAGCTAAGGAGATAGAAGCGAACAAATACACTCCGATCACCTACGCGAATGCGCTGAAACTGTTGAACGAGTCGGAGGCGATCCTGAACAGCAACCGCCGCTCAGAGTCATCCGCCAAGGAGAAGGCTGAAAAGGCCGAGTTTGAAGCCAAACATGCCATTTTCTTGACCCGACAAATCAAGCGGCTCAAGAAGAACGAAAGGGAATGGGAGAATTTCATCCTCGACCGCGAGGTCATCATAGAAGATATTGCGAAAGAGCTCGGCTTCGAAGCATATTTCGACGAAGGGATGCAGAAACCACTGAATGGAATCCTGAAAATAGCTGCAAGTCTGCAACTCGAAAAACGGGAGCTACTTTCAGAAGTGAAGGAAAAGGACGCAGAGATTCAACGACTGAACCAAGAGCTGCAGTCCTATCACGAGAAGGAGCAAGGACTGCAAGCCGAGCTGCGAGAAAAGCAGTATAAACTCGAAATGAAACGCCGACGTGAGGAGCGGATCAAATCGGTGGAAGAAATGTTTGCCAGCCGGGAAGCCGTGGTCCTGCGCAAAGGGAACGACCTCATCATCCGGCTCATCGGTCTGACCTTTCCGTCAGGCAAGGCGACCATCCGGCCGGAGTTTTTCAGCTTGCTGACCACGGTTCAGCGCGCCATTCGGAAGTTCCCCAACGCACCGTTCTCAATCGAAGGACACACCGATTCGGTTGGCGATGACCGCTATAATGAAAACCTCTCCTACGAACGCGCGCAGGCAGTAAAGCAGTATTTGCTCGCCAACATGGGCCTGGATGAAAGTCGCGTCACTGCCCTCGGGTACGGGGAGTCCCGCCCCATCGCCAGCAACGAAACCAATCGAGGCCGGGCGCAAAATCGACGAATAGATATCGTGGTCACGTTCAAACAGGAAAGCTTGTAAGTCAAAAAACTGTTGCTTTTTAGCGAAGAATTGTGTTAAATGGTATGGATTTAACCGTTGAGGTCATCACTATGAGAAGCAAAAAGCTTTCCGCCCTGGTCTTTCTCCTGTTTCCAACTCTCCTCCTGGGTCAATTGAAGCAAGACACCAAAGTCAATATGGCGCAGGCGATAGCCAAGCCCAAAGTCGACAACATCATCAGTTTGCTGGGCCTCGACCCGGCCAATTTCTCGATGAGCCACAGCTATTCCTTTTCGGTCGGGTCGCTTGGCGGGAACAGCTACAACATGGGACTCTACCTCAACACGATGAAGTACCGGCTATCCGACCTGCTGACTTTCCACCTGCAACTGGGAATGCAGCACCAGCCGTTTGGAAACCAGACGGCTTTTGGACCGAAAAGCCAAATCTTCATCTCGAGCGCCGGCGTGGAATATAAGCCCAGCGACAGCTTGAAACTACAAGTGCTGTTTAGTCAAAGTCCCGGCTCGTCTTACTATCGCTCGCCGTTCAACGATCCGATTTCGCGCAATCGTGCCTGGTTGGACAGGAGGGACGAAGAAGACGAATAGAGACGCCCGCCCGGGAAGCTTTTCGCGAACGGTAGCATTTTGTTCCGGGTCCTGCCGGAATGACGGGTTTCAAACAGATCGCGACAGTTGAGGAGGAGGATGGTTAGAAGACGCCGCAACACAGGCAGACAGAGTCCGCGCAAGAGTCCCCAAAAGCGTGGCAGCAGAAGGTCCAGCAACCAGAGTCTGAAGGAAAAGGTCCTGACCACTGCCATCTGGGGGTTGAGTCTCATCAACATCGCTCTCATATTCTCACTGGTGTCGAATTTCTTCGCCTCCCCCAACGAGTTTGCAGCCTCGGCGAACCAGCCGCAAGATGAAGCGGTTGTTGAAAAGGATGAAAGGGTGACCGTCGAGGTGCTCAACGCTTGTGGCGTGCAAGGCCTTGCGAACGACGTGACGCAGTACCTGCGAAACCACAATTTCGACGTGGTCAACGTCGGCAACTACAGCAGCTTCAACCTGGACCGCACGCTGATTTTCGACCGGGTGTCGCTCAGCAGCAGATATGCCAGGAAGGTTGCCTCTGTGCTCGACGTCGACGAGAATCAGGTCGTCCCTGACCTCGAGGACTCCCTGCATCTTATGGTCACGGTCATCGTTGGCAAAGATTATAAGACACTCAGTCTTTTTACTGCAAACCGATAATCCAGCCCGTCATTAAGTTTTTGTGACACCCCTGTGCAATTTGTAAGAAAGCAGACGATCGCCACAAAAAGTGCGCTTTCCCGCGTATTGCAGCAAGCGGCTGTAATTTCAGAGGATAGTTTCGGCGCCGGTGAGCTATCTGAGTTCTCACCGTCCGGCACAGGGCCCCTGCTCCCGCTCTGCCTTCCAAAAAAGCCTTGAATTTCACCGGCCATTTCCGTATGTTTTTTGCGCAGAGTGGCTCTTTCGGGAGTTTATGCAAGCCCACATCGGCAAGAAACCCGAAGCCCGTAAGACAGAAACGATACGGAGGTAGCCTATGCCCGTCACAACCATCGAGTGGCGAGAGCAGCATGTCAGAATGATAGACCAAACGAAGTTGCCAAACGAGCTGGTCTACCTCGACATCCACGACGTTGAGGTGCTGGCCGAGGGGATTAAGTCCTTGCGCGTACGGGGCGCCCCTGCGATTGGCATTGCGGCGGCATTCGGCCTCCTGCTTGCAATCCAACACTGTCAAGAAGAGAGCCGGGAAAGCTTCTTCGAGCAGCTTCATAAAACAGCAGACTATCTGAACGCGACGCGCCCGACCGCAGTCAATTTGGCCTGGGCACTCAACAGAATGAAACGCGCGGCCGAGGCTCAGAAGGGGAAATCGGTCGCAGAACTCAAGAAGATTCTGCAGAAGGAGGCCCTGGCCATTTGGGAGGAAGACCGACAAACGTGTCGGCAGCTCGGACAGCACGGTCAGACTTTGCTGCAGGATGGCTTTCGAGTGTTGACCCACTGCAATACCGGTGCCCTTGCCACGGCGGATTATGGCACGGCATTGGGGGTCGTCTTCGCTGCCAACGAGGCGGGCAAGAAAATCAGCGTTTTCGCCGATGAAACCCGGCCTCTGCTGCAGGGCGCACGACTGAACGTTTGGGAGCTCATGAACGAAGGTATCGAGGTGACACTCATTTGCGACAACACCGCAGCATTCGTCATGCAAAAGGGACAGGTCGATTGCTGTATTGTCGGTGCCGATAGAATTGCTGCGAATGGAGACACCGCCAATAAGATCGGGACCTACAGCGTTGCTGTCCTGGCCGAGAAACATGCCATTCCCTTTTACGTCGCGGCGCCTTACTCTACGATCGACTTTGGGCTGCGCGCTGGCTCGCAAATTCCAATCGAAGAAAGAGCTGCGGAAGAAGTAACAGAAGGATTTGGCAGGCGGATCGCGCCCGCGAACGCCAACGTGTACAGCCCGGCGTTCGACGTCACGCCAAACGAGCTCATCACCGCCATGATAACGGAAAAAGGCGTGATCTCCCCGCCTTATGAAGAGAACCTGAAGAAACATGCAGAATAACCTTTTCGCGTTATGAGTGATTCATTGACATGGGTTCGGTATCGACGGTTCGATCCCACACGAAGCGCTGTAGTCGTCTGTTTCCTGCTGGCCCTTACCGGCTGTCAGCCAAAAGAACTGACCTCTGCAAAAATCTATATCCAGAGCAACGACTGGGACAAAGCGTTGCAGCACCTGGAAAACGCTGTAGAAGTCCATCCTAACAACGCAGAAGCGCACTGCCTACTCGGCAAGGCGTACGGTCAGCACGGACGCTACAAAGAAATGAACAGGGAGTTCGAGATTTCGCTCATGGTCACGGATAAGTTCGAGGCAGAAATCCGGGCAGAGCGGGAGCAGCACTGGATCGACAAATACAATAACGCCATCGCCGCCATGACGCAGGAAGAGTACGCCAGGGCCGAAGAGCTGCTGCGAAAGGCGATAACAATTGAACCGTCCCGATATGAAGCCTACAAGAAGCTGGCTCTGACCTACCTCAATGTCGACAAGACAGACAAAGCACTCCTGCTTTACTCCAAGTTGCTGGAAAAAAAGCCGGACGATGTGGATCTGCTCTCATCCACCGGCAATTTGTATTACAGCCAGAAGCAGTTTGATAAAGTGATTCCCATTTTGAAGCGGATTCTCGTGCTGGAACCCAACCATCGTGATGCGTTAGCCAATCTGGCGCTGTGCTACGATTCGTTGGGGGAAACTGAGCAGGCGGCCCACGCCTACCAAAAAGCGATCGCAGTCAATCCTCAGGACAAAGACCTTGTGTTTCTGTTCGGCGCACACCGTTATAACCGCAAGCAATTTCCAAAAGCCATTCAGCTTTTCGAGCAAGTATTGACGATGAACCCAGACGATTTTGAATCTACATCGAATATTGGCAATGCGTACTTGAGCATGGCGGAGGAGCTGCGGCTCAGACTAAAAGAGTCCCGCAACGGTAGCACCGCGGCCGAGGTCGTCATCCGGCTAAAAAACGAGGCCATCCGCAATTACAAAAACGCCATTCCTTATTTGGAAAAATCCCTGGAGATGCGACCGAACCATCCCACTCTCTGGCGGAATCTTGGCATTGCCTACATCAATACGGGTGAGAAGGAGAAGGGCGAGCAGGCATTTTTGAAGGCAGAAGAGCTGCAGGTGCAGTCAGCCAAATAGGGCCCATTTGTCTGCGCCGGGTAGCCGATACAGAAAAGCGTTGGCACCGGACGCAAGGTTTTGGCGAAATGTGAAACCCCTACTACCGAATTCTCGCAAGAACATGAGCGCCCGATGCCCGCCTGGCCCGCAAAGAGCCCCTACAATTACTCACAGAGGAATGGAACCATGGTTCCAACTTACCTTTAGAAAACTTTGAAGTGCGATTGTCGCTGCTCAAATCGCCGCCTGCTATGTTCTGCGGTCGCAGACGGCTCAGCAGAGATTCTTAGATTCTGATTCGTGCAGAGTTCGCAATTATTATGCCGGGAGACTTTTCACCTTTCAGGAAAGGCTTAACTTCCTTCAAAAACAATATATTGTGCTAACTAAGGGGGAGAAGATGAGGCAGTCCAGTAAACAGGGCAACTGACATATTTCATGGTTACCCATGAAATATCGTTGGGTGTGGTTGAGTTTTCGGTCAACCACTATCTATTTCGGTCTTTTGATGCCCAGCTTCTGCATGCGAGACCGGAGTGTTCCGTGGTTCATGCCCAGACGCTGGGCGGCACCGCGCTTGCCTTCGATAATCCAGTTGGTCTTGTCCAGGACGCGCAGAATGTGTTCGCGTTCAACGTCCACCAGCTTGACCGAACCCGTGCCCGGCGGCACACTCTCGTACTCATGAGCTTCCAGCAGCGGGTCAATCTGGATGCAGGTGCCACGCGCAATGATGACGGCCCGCTCAATGATATTCTCCAACTCCCTGACATTGCCCGGCCATGAGTAATTCTGCAAGGCTTGCATAGAAAGAGGTGGAATCGTGAGGCAATCTTTTTTGAGTCGTGCAGCAAACTTTCGGGCAAAGTGGTTGGCGAGCATTGGAATATCTTCTTTCCGTTCTCGCAACGGCGGCACCATAATTGGGAACACATTTAGCCGGAAATAGAGGTCCTCCCGGAAATGGCGCAATTGAATGGCTCTTCTCAAGTCCCGGTTCGTGGCTGCCAGCACGCGCACCGTCACCTTTTTGGAATGAGAGTTGCCGACTCTTTCAAATTCGCCAGACTGCAGCACTCTAAGAAGCTTCACCTGCAGCTCCAGGGGCAGGTCTCCAATTTCATCCAGAAAGATTGTGCCGCCGTCGGCTAATTCAAACCGTCCCTGTTTGCGGCCCAGGGCTCCGGTAAACGCTCCTTTTTCATGTCCGAAAAGTTCACTTTCAATCAACGTCGCGGGTAGCGCCGCACAATTTACTTTTACCAGGGGTCTGTTGCTCAAATGACTGCGCGCGTGGATGACATGCGCGACCAGCTCTTTGCCCGTCCCTGTCTCACCCAGCAAGAGCACGGTGGCAGCCGTTGGCGCGACGTCGTCTACTTTGCGCAGGATTTCCTTCATCGGTGCGCTGGCACAGATGATCTCTTCCATGCCGTGCTCGACTTTGATCTCCTCTTGCAGATAGATGTTCTCAGCCTCGATACGAGCCTTGAGCCGTTTGACTTCCGCCAGCGCCTGCTGCAATTTCCGCGTGCGCGCGCCGACGCGCTGCTCCAACAACTCTTTCGCTTCCTGCAACTTGAACTCAGCCTGCTTGCGAACGGTGATGTCCACGGCCGTTCCCAGGACGGCTGGCTTTCCGCCAAACTGGAGCGTATCGCCGGTAAAATCAATCCAGCGTTCCTCGCCGCTTTTGGTCAGGATCTTTACTTCGTATCTTGGCTCCACCTGATCGCCCCGCTGACGTGCCAGCCCTCTCTCCTTAACCAGGTCTTGAAAATCCGGATGGATAATTTTCCAAAACGGGATGTTTAGAAGTTCTTCTTCAGAGTAACCCGTGATGATTTCGGCCGCAGAATTCACGTAGCAGAGTTGTGTGCCCTGAAAAATAAAAATAGCGGCTGCGGTTGTGTCTGCCAGGACGCGGAATTTGGCTTCACTATCCCGCAATGCATTCTCTGTGCGCTTACGTTCGGTGATCTCCTGCACAACCGTGCTCACGCCGCGCACCGTTCCATCATCAGACTTGACAGGATAGTAACTGACCAGCCAGTCCCGCCTAACACCAGGCTCCGAGGGGGTCACCCCGTGCACTTCAAAATCGAGTGCCGGCTCGCCCGAGTCTATCACCCGGCGGTATATCGGTTCTAATCGAACAGCGATTTCCGGGATGACTTCTCGCAGGGTCTTGCCCATGTGCTCTGCGACAGGCTTGCCATTGATGGCAGCCAACCTTTTGTTGATGCGTACAAAACGCAGCTCGGTGTCCATCAGGCAAAGACCAATCGGCGCTGAGTTATAAAGGTGCTCGAGCTCAGAAAGTTGATCATTGGCGAGTTTTTTGCACTCCTGCAACCTTTTTTCGGTGCACCCGTGCTCGGGCCTGTCCTGCGCGTTTCTGTCTCCCTCTTCGGTGTCTGGTCTCTGCAGTCGCTGTGGTGCCATTTTCGAGGTTCCCCTGCCGGAGTGAACAATTTGCGATGGATTTGATAAAGATAAGCCATTTGTGACGAAATTTCAAGCAAAAATCTCCCGAGTTAGTGATTGACCAAAACTGGTTGAGCTTTTCATAAGGGGTGTCATTCAGCCCTGGAAATCCGGTCGGGAAATGGTGTCAGCCAGCACCCCCACCGATTATGGTGCCATGCCCCCTTGTGGGGCATATATCGAAAGCATAACCTGCGCTGCCATTCAACGCACTTAAATTGATTAACATA
>JBHHXT010000065.1:0-23168 GCA_046757165.1 bacterium
CTAAATAGCAACTTAAGTGCTCCGAAATCCCACAACGGCTGAAACGTGTCGTTAGAGCTGAGAAAAATCAGTTGAAATAGTCCATATTTTATCCTATATTCACACTTGAATAGTGGTTTAAATATGGAGCATAAGATGAAACATCTGAATATCTCAAACGACATTGTCCCCATTGGTGAGTTTAAATCGAGTCTTTCTAAATGGCTAAAGAATATTCAGAATACTGGACATCCGTTAGTTATTACAAAAAACGGTAGACCTGCCGGTGTTCTGTTATCGCCTACCGAATACGACGAACTCGTCTACAAAAGACATTTTCTTGATTCGGTTAATCGAGGGCTTTCGGATGCTGAATCAGGTAATGTCTATTCGACAAAGGAATTGAAAAAGGAACTCGATAAAAGACGTCAAAGAGGTACTAAGTGAGGGTCGTATGGACGCAAGAAGCCTTGGATAGATTATCAGACATCGAAGATTTCATTTCGCAAGACAGTCCCCAACGTGCAGCGAGCTTTGTAAATTACCTGATTCAAAGAGGGGAAGGAGTTTCTAAGAATCCTCGAATAGGGCGAATTGTTCCCGAAATCTCTAATCCTAGTGTCAGAGAAATCATTGCCAAAAAATATAGAATTGTTTATCGAATTCAAGAGAATAAAATCGAAATACTAACGGTCTTCGAAGGACACAAGCTGCTAAGTTTAGAAGAACTGCGCATAGAATAACAGCGGCAAATCATGCTCTAACGACATAAGAGCTGCAACGGACGCGTTTTTTGCGTCCGCTTGCAGCGAATGGTTGAACCCCGACACTCATCATTATGCTCTCAAAAGGAGAGTCGGGGCTGCAGCACCTATTTGGATTTTCAATCAAGATTTTTCGGGAGGAAAACACAGGATATTTGGAGGGAAAGCCAACTTATCTGAGCTGTTTTGCGGGGGGTGCCCAGGCGCTGTGTTTGCCTTGACGATGGTTGACGATGGTTGGGCCACGTTGCACCAGTTTCCGGGACAGGCCGCACGAGTAGATGGTCAACAGACAGACGCGGTAGCGCTGGAAGCGGACGCAGGAGAGGATGCGACGAATCTCAGAGTGAGTGAGTACCACTGGCATGCGCTTTTCCCGGCGGGCGCGCACGAATTTTAGTGTGGGCCAGTCGCGCTTCAGGGTGTTTTCATAGAAGAACTCGATGCCACACAAGGAGATGGTGCTGGCGGTTCGCGACCACTTCTTGACGTTTTTGACGTAGAGAAAATAATCGCGCAGCTCTTCTTCGGTGATTTGGTCAGGAGACTTGCCGTAGTGTTCGGCCAGGAGCCGGACGGCACGCACGTACATCTTTTGGGTGCGTTCGGAGTATCCGCGCAGCCCCGAAGGCTTTCGGGGCATGCGCTCTCTGAGTTTGGTCATAATATACCTCCTTAGAATAAAAGGTGAATATTTGGCATTGGTATATTATGACCTTGAAACCAAAAAAGCCAGCCCTTTTCAGCGGGAGCTGGCCGTTGAGATAAGCTGCCTGCGCAGCGGGCTCAGTTCAACATGTTCGTGCTCTTGACGGCGGGGCGCCGTGTTTTTATTAAAGTCTGCGCTGGTGCTCAGTTTTATGCTGTTTGGATAGTCCGTGCTGGAAATCCCGCCGCAAGAGACGATGCCGTTATACGGTATAACTTTCCACGCTAATAAGGTAAAAATATGAGCAAAAGAATTTTAGTTATGCCTGACGGAAATTGGTTATCGCACACATCGAGACCATTTGAGATAACAAAAGTCCTCAGAGAAATGGGTCACGAAATTGTTTTTGCCAGTGATGGCGAATATATGAAATTACCAAGAGACGAAGGATTTTCAGTTTTACCTATCAGAACTATTGCGCCAGAACGTGTGTTAGCCTGCTCACGAAATGGTAGAGCAAATTGGTTTGACTACGAGCTAATAAAAGAATGCGTAGAACAAGAATTAACCTTGTTCGATCAAGTAAAACCTGATTTGGTTTTAACAGATTTCAGGCTACCTTTGAGCACCTCTTGTGAGTTGGCCAATATCCCTTTAGCTGTCATCCTGAATGCCTCCTGGACCGATTATTATTCGGTTAGAGTTAAAGCGCCTGAACATCTTGGAGTGACACGAATTTTCGGAAAAAGCTTAACAACTTCGTTCTTCCCTTGGGTAAAAGATTTCATCTTAACTTTTGACTCAAAACCGTTTAATAAATTCCGGCGTGAAAAGGGATTGAGCCATCGCAAAAATATTTGGGATATCTGGCGGGGAGATTTAAACCTAATTGTGGATATTCCAGAGTACGGTCCAACAGAAAATCTTCCCGACAATTTTCATTACATCGGCCCAATAATTTGGGAACCGGAGATGGAATCACCAGATTGGTTAGAAGACTTGGACTCCGGAAAACCAACGCTCTACTTCACAATGGGAAGTACTGGGCATACCCATTTCTTTGAACAAGCTATCGAAATTTTTGGAGACACGGAATATCAGTGTATAATGACGACTGCTGGAATGGCTGCTCTCCATAACATCCCAAATAACTTTTATGTGGTTGACTACGCCCCTGGCAGCAAAATTATGGAAAAGAGTGACCTCGTGGTTTGCCAGGGTGGGAACGGAACCATTTATCAAGCGATGGCAAAAGGTGTGCCTGTTATCGGTATTGCGACTATGCATGATCAAGAATGGAATCTTGACAGAGTTGAGAGCCTGGGAATTGGCATTCATTTAAGTGATTTGAAATTTAAACCTGTCCATCTTGCAGAAGCTGTAGAAAAGATATTGTCGGAAGAAAGTTATTTAAAGAATGCACTTCAATATAAAAATATATTGGAAGGATATAACGGGCCTAATCAAGGAGCACAATTAATAGATTCTTATCTAAACAAGACGTGAAGAAAGACATCTTAAGTATCATAACATATTGGTGTTTAACTCTACAAAAGTAGCGCATAACTTGTGGCTGGTGCCGACGCCTAACTTGGTGCGTTGTGGATAGATTTCCTGGGCGGCAGACAATTGTTCACGTTAGCAGGTTCAGACGATGAAATCCCCATAGCAATAAGGCGGAGCCGCGGCTTCGTCCAACAAAATTTTATGCGTAATTGGGCGTGTACGCTTCTTGATTTTGCTGTAGGGTCGCGTTTCGTTCTCCGCTTGAAATCGGATGGTATAGCACGGCTCAACTACGCATCAAGTCCTTAATGTTTCAACTACGCATAAAATCCTTGATGTTATATTGTTATGTTGTTTATTTTATAGTAGAGTGTTGGCCCTGAGGAACAATTCAACAATAGAGCAATAGAACAATGGAACATTTCTTTGCCTAGCGACTCCGAAGTTTGTAGAGCATCGGTCTGCTGGGTGCGGCGTCGGCGACAAAGGCAGGAATTTGCAGATTTAGGATGTACTGGCCATCCCCAACCTGATCTGGAACAAAGATCATTTCTGTTATCGTCTTCATCGAGTGTGACCGTGGATTTGCGTCATGGCTTTCCTCAGGCAAATCCCAGAAAATATGATGTGTGGTCATTTTGCCTTCGTCGAGCGTCCGGTCCACGGACGGGATGTCAACCAGAAGATGCTGCACATTCAATGCACAAACCAGTTGCATGGCTTCGGTTGTAAAATAGGGAGGAGGCGGCTCCGCGTACCGGCGTGACCGCTTGCAGGGGTCGTTGGGCAGGGTGCGCACGAGCAGTCCCTGCAGAAAGTGCTTGCTGTGTTTAGCAAGTTGACATTCAAGCCGCGCTTTCGTCAGCATCTGGTCTCCCGCTTTTGCCTCCGGACGGCAGGTTTCCTGACACGTTTCGGCGGGTTCCGGCGCCACCGAAATCAGGGTCGCAGGCATGAAGCTGCTGCGCAGCACCTCGTGGAGTGAGATCCGCTCCAGGGCAAGATGCCCCACACATTCGGTGTGCGTGCCGTTGCAGTGCGGAATCAGGCGGTACGCCTCAAAATTACAACTGCCCCCCCGTCTGGTGTCGCCAACGAGTGAACCGGCCTCGTAGGCTCGGGCGCTGGCAAGCGGGACGTCGTAGGTGTTTGGTTGCTCACCGTTGAAACGCAATGGAATGGAAAGGTCGATAGGGTGGGCTGCATCGATCTCGTATCGTGTGGTTGAAATTTCGACCTGAATGTTCATCACATAAATCGACTTTTTTCTAAACCGAGCCATGCCAATGCCGAGCCATGCAGAAGGTTTTCTCTCGTCTGGGTGCTGAGATTCTTCATCGATTCGATCAGTTGACCTGGATGAAGCTCGCCGAGTGGAAACGGATAGTCCGAGCCGAGCGCGATCTTGTCCGCGCCGACCAGGTCGATCAAATAGTTGAGCATGGCCGGCTCGTGCACGAGCGAATCCAGATAGAACCTGCCCAGGTAGGTTCTCGGATTGACCGGGTTGTCGACAGCGCACAGGTCCGGTCTCACGTTGAAGCCGTGCTCGATTCTACCAATCGTCGCCGGAAATGAACCGCCACCGTGGGCAAACGCGACTCTTAGCGCGGGCAACCGCTCGAACACCCCGCCAAAAACCATCGAGCAGATCGCCAGGCTGGTTTCGGCAGGCATGCCCACCAGCCAGGGCAGCCAGTATTTTGGCATCTTTTCTTTGCCCATCATGTCCCAGGGGTGCACGAAGACGGCGGCGCCCAGGTCCTCGGCTGCCTGGAAAACTGGAAACAGGGCGGCATCGTTCAAGTTCCACTCGTTGACGTGGGAGCCGATCTGCACGCCGGCTAACCCCAACTGTTCAACGCACCGCTCCAGCTCTTGTATTGCCAGCTCCGGCGCCTGCATCGGCAGGGTGCCGAGCCCAATGAACCGCTTTGGCCAATCCGCGACGATAGCCGCGATGTGGTCGTTGAGCCGTCTGGCCAGATCGAGCGTGTCTTCGGGTTTGGCCCAGTAGCTGAACATGACCGGGACGGTTGAAAGCACCTGCACATTCACGTGGTGCTCATCGCACTCTTGCAGGCGCACGCCGGGGTCCCAGCAGTTGTGCTGCACCTCGCGGAAGAACTCGCCGTCCCGCATCATTCTTGCGCAAGACGGCTGGTGGTGCTCGAGGCTCACAAAGCCGCCGTAGCCGTATTTTTCACGCAGGTCGGGCCAGGTTTTGGGCAGGATATGCGTATGAATGTCGATCTTCAGCACAGCCGCTCAGCCCTTTTTCATCGGAGGCTGCATCACGCTGCCACATTTCGCGCAGGTGCGGTACTGGTCGGACTCATGGAATTTCTCCATGACACCGCGCAGTTTGTCGACGATATCGGAAGGTTTGTCCAGGTGAAAATACTCATCGTACAGCTTTTCGCCGCAGTTTTCGCAGAACCACATGCAGCCATCGTTTTCCTCGGAACGACGGCTGCGTTCGATAACCAGCCCGACGGTGTTTTCCGGACGCTGGGGCGAGTGTGGAACTTTCGCTGGCAGCAGGAAAATCTCGCCCTCCCGGATGGGGATGTCGACTTTTTTGCCATCGTCGATGATCTTCAGCACCATGTCTCCTTCGATCTGGAAAAAGAACTCCTCCCCTTCGTTGTAGTGGTAGTCTTTACGCTGGTTGGGCCCACCCACTACCATCACGATGAAGTCCTTTGCTTCATCATAGACACACTTGTTGCCGACCGGCGGTTTCAGCAAGTGGCGATGCTCATCGATCCATTGTGTGAAGTTGAAAGCAGCCAGGTTTGACATGTTCGACCTCCCTAAGTTGGTTTTGGTATTGTCAAAAGGTTTCTGACGTTTGTAGTTGACAAGAGCTGTACTTAACATACTTCGTGATTGGCCGCAAAGCCTAACCCGTAACCGCGAATGAGCGCTAATGTACGCGAATGAAAAAAATAGAGTGAAAAACAATTAGCGTGCATTAGCGCTCATTCGCGGTTTGCTAAAAAACATCGCGGCAGAAACTCTGCATTTTTGTGTAATGACTTCACTTCATTAGGTCAGCTGCCAGAGGCTACAGTGTCGCAATGCACTTGAGCTCGATGGCGATCGGGGTTGGCAAAGCATTGACCCCGACTGTTGTCCGGCACGGCTGATTCTCCTCAAAATACTCGGCGTAGACACGGTTGTAGGCTGCGAAATCATCCTTGATGTTGGTCAAAAAGACGGTCACATCAACCAGCTTGTCCCAGCTCGACCCGGCTTCCTGCAGAATGATTCGGACGTTCTTGAACACAGCGTGGCACTGCGCCTCGATGTCGTAGGCAATCACCTTCCCGTGCTCATCCAGCTCAACTCCTGGAATGGTCTCTGTGCCCCGCTGGCGTGGACCGACGCCTGAAAGGAAAAGCAGGTTCCCGACTTTGCGGGCATGGGGGTAGAGGCCGACAGGCTCAGGAGCGGCCCTGGAGGTCACGTTCATAGCTTCACGCAGACATTCTTCGGTTCGGTAAAAAATCGCAGCGCCTCCAGGCCACCTTCCCGTCCCACGCCGGAATGCTTCATGCCGCCAAACGGTGACCGAAGGTCGCGCACCATCCAGCAATTGATCCAGATGATGCCTGCCTGCAGTTGGTTGGCGATTCGGTGGGCTCTGCTCAAGTTCTCCGTCCAGATGGTTGCGGCCAACCCGTATTCAGTGGCGTTTGCCTGCTTCACCACCTCTTCCTCATCGTCGAATGCGATCAAGCTCACGACCGGGCCAAAGATTTCCTCCTGGTTGGTGCGGCACTCATTCGGCAACCCTTCGAGGATGGTTGGCTCGACAAACCAGCCGTTTCGGCAGCGGCCCTCGACCTCGACTTGTTTGCCGCCACACAACAGTTGTCCCCCTTCTTGCTGCCCGAGTTTAATGTAGGAAAGGATCTTGTTGCGATGCGTTTCCGAGACCACAGCGCCAAGCTGGCTTTTTTCTGACATCGGATCGCCGACTTTCAGCTCCCGCGCACGCCCGACAAAATCCTGCTTGAATTTTTCGTAGAGCGGGCGTTGGACAAAAATCCTGGAACCACAAAGACAAATCTGGCCCTGGTTTGAAAAGGAAGAGCGCAAGGTGGTGTGCAACATTTCGTCATAATTGCAGTCCGAAAAAATGATGTTCGGATTCTTGCCGCCCATCTCGAGCGAAAGTTTTTTGAAAAGGGGAGAGGCGGCTCTGGAAATTTCGGCACCTGTTCGTGTGCTCCCGGTGAACGTGATGACAGGAATCCCCGGGTGCGCTGAAATGGCGGCCCCGACTTTGTGGCCGTAGCCGTGCACAATATTCAGGACCCCAGCCGGCAGACCCGCTTCCATGCAAAGCTTCGACAGCAAGTAGGCCGTCATCGGCGTGATCTCGGATGGCTTGCTCACAACACAGTTGCCAGCAGCCAGGGCGGGTGCAATTTTCCAGGTCAAAAGATAGAGCGGCAGGTTCCACGGTGAAATGCAACCCACCACCCCGATGGGATTGCGCACCGTGTAGTTGATGGCCCTCTGCGCCATCATGTGCGCTTCGCTGGCAAACTGCAAAATCGCGCCGGCAAAAAACCGCAGGTTGCTGGCAGCCCTCGGAATATCGACGGTTCGGGCAAGAGCAAGCGGTTTGCCATTGTCGATGCTCTCTGCAAGTGCCAGGTTATCCAGGTTTTGCTCGATGAGGTCGGCAACATCGGTCAGCAGTTTTGCGCGTTTTTCGCCTGGCGTCATCGACCAGCTCGCGAACGCCTTCTGCGCCGCGCTCACGGCCACGTCTACCTCGCGTTCATCGGAGTCGGGCACCAGGGAGTAAGTCTCGCCCGTGGCCGGTTCGACGTTGTCGATATATGTGCGAGCATGTGGAGGCGCGAGCTCGCCGTTGATGTAGTTTTGAATCGTCTCCATGCTCTTAGCTGCGTTTCAAAAGTCCATTTTGTTATTTTTGATCTGCGGGAATCAGGGAAAATCAGCGTCCGAAAAAAACAGGTGAACTGTGACCTACAGGCAGAGTGTCCTGCCACCATCGACGGGCAAGTTGATGCCATTGATGTAACTCGCTGACGGCGAGGCCAGAAAGGCGACAGCGTAAGCTAATTCTTCGGGCTCCGCAAATCGTCCCGTTGGAATCGCTGCTTTCCATTCTTCGGCAACCCGATCTGTGGATTGTCCCGTGCTCTCTGCCCGGTCTTCGATCAGGGCCTGCAGTCGCGCGGTCTTGGTGGCGCCAGGCAAGACATTGTTCACGGTGATGCCGAAGGGTGCCAGCTCCCCGGCCAGGGTCTTGGCCCAATGGGCCACCGCACCTCGAATGGTATTCGAAACCCCGAGCCCTTTGATGGGTTGTTTGACCGAGGTCGAGATGATGTTGATAATCCGGCCGTATTTCTCCGATTTCATGCCCGGGACCACTGCCCGGGTCAATGTCTGGTTACACAGGAGATGTTGTGAAAAGGCTGCCACAAATTCCTCGGGTTTGGCGTCAAAAACGGCACCGGCGGGTGGGCCTCCAGAGTTGTTCACCAGGATGTGAACCGGTGCAGCGCTCTTGACATAGGTCTGGATGTTCTGCTCCAACGCCTCGACATCAGAGAAATCTACCGCCAGGACTTCATGCGATTGGCCCATGCTCCTGCGCAATTCCTTCTTGACGGTATGCAAAACAACTTCGTTACGTGCCATCAGAATCACCGTTGCGCCAAGCCGGGCCAGCTCGAGTGCGCAGGCCCGTCCAATGCCTTGCGAGCTGCCACACACAACGGCTCGCTTTCCAGTCAAATCAATCTGCATGGTCACTGTAGGTGTAATAGAATCCAAGATTTTTCCGCAGCGTCTCTGGCAGCTCCGGCAGCTCAGAGCGCGGAATCAAGAAGGTCGATAGATTGGTTAGATCAGCAAATATTTTGTGACTCTCGGCCGTTGCTTTGAGATATTGGTGTCCGGACGAGCCCCCGGTGCCGATCTTGGTGCCAAGCATGCGCTGCACCATCAACGCATGGCGGTAGCGCCAGGCGGTGAGCATCTCATCAATTTCAATCAAGGTCGTCAAAAACCTGAAGGGCATGTGTAAAATAGGCTCATCCCGGAACAGGTTGATCAGCAGCGCGGCCTGAGTTGCTTTGTGCGATAATCTTCGCACGCCTTTCGTCACCAACTGATCGTGTTTTTCAAGATCGAACAAGGCGAGGAAGTTTTTTTCGGTGCCTGAAAAGACCTCGAGTTCTTGCTCCTTCTCTGCCGCGGATAAAAGGGGATGGGTCTCGATGATCTGCTTGTCCCGCTGCAGCACCCGCTCGACCGCCCGGCGATAATTTCCCCAAAAATCAAAACCCTGCAAGTTCAGAAAAGGTGTGCGCTCCAGCCAATTTCCAACCAGATCATGCAAAGAAGGGTCTTGTTCCGACTCGAGGATGAGCTTCTGGTGTTCACTCGAAAGACGGCTGGTATACGCACTTTTGTCAAATAACTTGCGTTGTTCCGCCTTCAACCCCAATTTGTTCTCGATCAAGCGGAACTGGTAGCTTTGAAACCCGGAGGCCGGCACCAGGAAATCGCGAAACTCCAGAAAATCCAGCGGGGTCATGGTTTCCAGAATGTGCAACTGGTCGATGAGCAGCTTCTGGATTTCTGTGACTCTCGCCAGTCTGGTGACCGCGATGCCGATATTGTGCTCGTTGATATAGTGATGCTTGAAAATATCGATGACCGAATCGAGCTCGTGCAGGATTTGCTTGAACCAGAGCTCGTACGCCTGGTGCACGATGATAAAGAGCACCTCGTCGTGTGCAAGCGTGTCGGTGTATTCTTCACTCTTGGGATTCTGGCAGGAAAGGAGCTGATCTAATTTCAGGTAGTCACCGTAGTAGAGTGACGGATAGTTGTTTTTCATGCACGATCCTCGTTTGAGATCTCTAAGCTGAACGACTCAGGCTAAACAAATATTCTCAAAAAGTCAAGTCATTTTTGTCAGGCAAAAGGGGAAAGCAACGCCCGCTGAGAAGGCTTTCACCTCACTTCAGCGGGCTCAGTTGCGGTTCGAGCAGGAGATGGAGAGAGCGTTCCGGCAGGCCAGAAAACGCCCTCAAAGATTCTCTGGCGAGAACTCACTCATGGAGAGCGGGCGGTCGAGGACGGTGAACGCTTTCGAGCTTTCCGTCACCCGGCCGGTATCCTCATCCTCGATTCGGACAATGAGCGAGTACCGGCCATTGAGAAAATGGCTCACCGGCAGCCTGATGCTGTGGGCCGAGGTGACGCCCGGCTTGGGATGTGACCGCTTGAGATGAGCGAATTGCTTGCCATCTTGATCTTTGATGATAAAGTGGGCGAGATAATTGGTGCTCTCTTTCAGATCCGGCTCGATCAAATTGTAGATCTCAAAATAAACATAAATATCGGCTAACCCGTGTGCGAAGATTCGAACAGCGTTGGGCTCGATGTAGCGGCGATTCTTGACATACGGCTGGCCATCCTCCCCGGGTTCTATCTTCTGGCTCAACTGAATGTCGCTGATCTGCAAATCTTTCGAGGTAAAGTTTTGCACAGAGCAGGGTTGGTGGATGCGGGTGGATTTGCGTGTTTCCCGGTCTTTGAGGGTCGATTTGACCGTATAGCTCCCGGGCTCCACTGTAAATCCCAGCAGCAATATGCGGGCTTTCTGTCTGGAGAGCGTTTGTGCGAATGTGTCGACCTGGAAGCGGTCATCCGTTTGGTAGCTTTCAACAGACTTGCCTTGTTCATCGAGCAAGGCAAAATCCAGGTCGTAGCCGGCCTCAAACCTCTTGCCGTTTTTGTAGAATTGTAAGTCCCGATAGCCAACCTGGATATAGAATTCGACGTACGTCTTGTTATCCAATCCCTGAAAGCTGGCATAATCAACATAATAGACAGGACCTTCCCCGGTTGATTCGAACGGCGCCGAGGCCTTGACTTCCTTTGCTGCCAAGGTCGGAACAATCGGAACAAGTAGGGCGAATCCTGTGGACAGTAGAAACCCGAACAACATATTCTTTTTCATGACGCCTCCAGATGTTACTTTATTCTATAGTATCGGGAAAGATTAGCAAGTCATAACAACCCCAAAAAATTTAGAATTAAAGATATTGTAAAATATCGTAACCTCTGTTAGGTTTCTTTAAATTAGATGACGGCAATAGGTGAACCCTGAAACCAGAAAGAGGCGGTTTTTCTCAGGTATTGTTTATAAATGGGTAACTAAACTTTTTGCTTGACAGTGGACCTTTTATTTGTTATCTTATTGTCACCTTTCAAGAAGAATCACCACTACCGTCGTTCCAATTTCGCTTAAGCAAGACTTGTTGAGCATTGTAAAGGGCTGGTACGAGTGACCGAATGAATTCGGAGCCAGAATCACAGTGTCACATGAACTTTTGGTAAGGAGGTGATATCTGCACAGAGTGAAGCTCGGTTTCGGTGTAGGGAAATCAACAAAATCTTTAATGTATAAGGAGGGCAAACAAATGCAGTTGAGAAAGATCCACCATTTTGCTACGCTGATAGTATCGCTTTGTTTGTTGGTTTCAGCTTCGGACACATTGGCGCAGGGGAAGGGAACGATTACCGGCAAAGTCATGTCGGCGGCTCAGGAGGCCCTGCCAGGCGCCAATGTTACCATTGTTGGAACGCTGAGAGGTTCAAGCGTCAGTACTGATGGCACGTATAGTTTTGCTGTTGAACCTGGCACCTACACGATAAGGGCGAGTTTTATCGGATACAGTGCCGAGGAAAAAGAAGTGCAAGTGGTCGCCGACGAGGCAGTAACGGTTGACTTCCAGTTGGAAGAAGACGTTTTGTCGATGAGCGAAATCCTGGTCACGGGTTCACGCACCAGAGGCCGCACCGCAATGAAGTCTCCGGTGCCCATTGACACGTTTCATGGCAAAATTCTGGAACGCCAGGGCAATGGCGAAATGACAGAAACATTAAAGAACGTCGTACCGTCCTTTACAGCGACTCCGCTGACCGGTGACGGTGCCGCATTCGTACGGCCGACATCGCTGCGCGGCCTGCCGCCGGATGATATTCTGGTTCTGATGAATTCCAAACGCCGGCATCGTTCATCGTTGATCTCCCATTTCGGCGCCGCGATGAATGTCGGCGCCCACGCCGTGGACGTTGGTATGATTCCGAGCATTGCCTTAAAGAAGCTTGAAATCTTGCGTGATGGCGCTTCGGCACAGTACGGTTCGGATGCGATTGCGGGTGTGATGAATTTCATTTTGAAAGACAATTCAAAAGGTATCGAAGTCCAGGCCACAACCAGTCGTTGGTATACAGCCCCCAACGATAGGGGCCGCGAAACCGATGTAAAGCTCGCCGTCAATGCTGGCTTGCCCCTTACTAAAAAGGGCTTTCTGAACCTCAGTGGTGAGTATATCAGCAATCCGGAGCTTTCCCGCGGTGTCCAGCATGCATCCGCTGCCGAAGGGTACAAAGGATGGACAGCGGGTGCAGATGTAGATGACTGGGATCCGGCGATGAATTGGGGCCGTCCGAAGAGTAGCGGTTTTCGTTCTGTGTGGAATGCCGGACTGACAGTGGGCGATCACGCAGAAGCTTATTCCTTTGGTAATTATGCGGACACTGAGGGCAATTACAGCTTTTTCTACCGCGCGCCGGGAAGGACCGGCGCCCTGACGCCCATACCGCTTGACCCCACGGATCCGTCCAAAGGAAACTTTTCCTGGGGCGATACGTTCCCGCTGGGATTTACACCGCGTCTTCAAGGAGACCAAAAGGATTTTAGCGGGGTAGTGGGTCTCAGGGGTAAACTCGAACTCGGCAACGGTCTGGATTATGACCTGAGCGCCAGCTACGGGTATAACCGCATCTCGTATACGCTCAATGGATCACTGAACCTCTCCTGGGGACCGGATTCTCCATTCGTTTTCGATATAGGCGATTTGAGGCAAAGCGAAACCAATTACAACGCGGATTTCTCGTATCCTCTCTCCGACAAGTTCAATGTGGCCTTCGGTGCTGAATGGCGCGAAGAGGTCTACCAGATGTTTGAAGGACAAAAAGAATCGTGGTCGCCCGGACCCTGGGCTAAGGTCCACTTGTTGATCGACCCGGAAACCGGCGAAAACTATACCCCTCCTGGCCTGGTCGCCAATGGCATGCGCGGCACGAGCCGGGACGAAGCGGGTATCTTTGACCGCCAAAACACGGCAATTTATGTTGATGCTGAATGGGATGTCAGTGAAGACTTCCTGATTCAAGCTGCGGGCCGTTTCGAAGATTTTTCCGATTTTGGGACGACCACGAACGGCAAACTTGCGGCCCGTTTTAGTCTGTCTGACCAATTTGCTCTTCGGGCCGCTGTATCTACAGGTTTCCGGGCGCCCACCCCTGGTCAGGCGAACGTGACGACCATCGTTACCTCGTTCGATGGCGTGACCGGCGAACAGATCCAGGAAGGCACTGTGCGTCCGGACGACCCACTGGCTGTTGCCTTGGGCGGCGCGGCTCTAGAACCGGAAGATGCCTTAAACTTCAGCTTTGGTTTGACAGCACGTCCCTCTATGAACCTGAGTCTGACGGTTGATGCTTACCAAATTGACGTAGACAGCCGCATCATAAAATCAAGAGCACTTCCCGTCGATCCAGTCCAGCATCCGGACGTTTTTCGGGAATTGCAGGAGCTTGCCTTCTACACCAATGCTCTTGATACGCGCACAAAGGGTTTGGATGTCGTCGCGGTCTTTAACCTGAATCAGGGAGAGGTCACCAACACTAATTTCAGCCTGGCCTACAACTACAATGAAACTGACGTGCTCAGGCAACGCGAGATTGGCGGTCAATTGCCTGTAACTGAGGGGCATATTAGAAATATCGAGGAGAACCTGCCGAAGCACCGTGCCAATGTAACGGTGGTTCAAGGACTCACCGACAAGTTCTCTGCCATGCTCCGTGGCAATTACTACGGCTCAACCGTAGACGAGCGCGGCACAAAGGAGGAGGTTGGCTCTGAAATTCTCGTCGACCTGGAGCTGACCTACCGAGTCAGCAACGCTCTCAGGCTGATCGGCGGTGCGAACAACATTTTCAACAATTATCCGGACGAGATTAGCACCCGGTTGTCACAAGGCATGCCTTACCCACGCCGGACACCAATCAGCTATAACGGTGGTCTGGTGTACCTGCGTGCAGTGTATCAGTTCTAGTGGTTTGAATCCTTTTTCAAGTTTTGTTCAAAAGAAAACCCCTATCCGAAATTTTCGGGTAGGGGTTTTTTATTAGGGCGGTCTTCGGCAATACATCGAGACGACAATTGGAGAATGCTAACGCCATAGAAGGAGGGTTGATTTGAAAAAGTATTCACCTAGTACGCTTCTCGCCCAGGCAGGACATTTCGTGGATGGGGTGACCGGCGCGGTTACGCCGCCGATCCACCCCTCGACAACGTTTGCACGGGGCGATGACTATGAACTCATTGGCAACTATCGCTACAGCCGCTATCAAAATCCTACTTACGATCAAGTTGAACACCTTGCCGCCGAGCTAGATCGTGGGGCTGAAGCCAAGTTATTCGCGTCCGGAATGGCAGCCATCAGTGCGGTCTTTGCGACTGTTGACACGGGTCAGCATATTGTGGCGCCTACGATTATGTACCACGGTGCACAGGATTGGCTAAGACGGATCGCCGATAAAAGTGACATCGGACTCACCCTGTTTGAAGCAACCGACCCAAATGCTCTGCGGCAAGCAATCAAGCCTGGCAAAACAGCCATCGTGTGGATCGAAACACCCGTCAATCCAACGTGGGACGTTATTGACATTGCCGACTCGGCGCAAGCTGCCCACGATGCCGGCGCAATCCTTGGGGTGGACTGCACGGTCTCCACGCCAATCACAACGCGGGCTTTGGACCTGGGCGCTGATCTCGTCTTCCACTCGGCAACGAAGTATCTGAACGGGCACAGTGACGTCACCGCCGGCATTTTGGTGACCAGGAAGACTGACGAGCGTTGGGAAGAGATTAAGTTCATTCGTAAACATGTTGGCGGAGTTTTGGGGGCATTCGAGTCATGGTTACTACTGCGCGGCATGCGGACGCTTGCGATCAGATTTGAGCGCGCCTCCAGCAACGCACTGAAAATCGCTCAACACTTCGAGGGCCACAAAAATGTCGAGGCGATGTTGTATCCGGGTCTTGAGAGTCACCCGGGACACGAGATCGCTAAACGCCAGATGACGAATGGCTTTGGGGGTATGTTATCGCTATGCGTGAAGGGGGGTGCAACGGAAGCCAAAGCGGTAGCCACAAAGCTGAAGTTATTCGTATCTGCAACCTCTCTTGGCGGTGTGGAAAGCCTGGTTGAGCACCGGGCTTCTGTGGAGGGTCCGCTGAGTCAGGTACAGCCGAATCTGTTGCGACTTTCAGTGGGCATTGAGGAGGTTGACGATCTGATCGCTGACCTTGAGCAAGCTTTTGAAATCATTTGAACTAGTCTGACACATGGTTGTGTACGCGCGGCGGGAGGAAACTCAAGCATATGCCGCCACCAAAGAATCATGCTCTGCAGCGTCGTTCCAACTCCTGAAAGCGAAGCATCTGTTCTTTGGCCAACTCATCACATTCCTGCGGTGTGAAAGAGGTGCAGCCAAAATTCAACGTTCGAACAGCAGGTTCGATCAATGCAACATTTCCAATTCCTAGCATTGTTAATCTTAGCCTCAACATCTTCAAGATGAACATCCGCAGCGACTACATCGATATCAAAATCACTTCGAACAAGAAATTCGAGGAGATAACGTCCGACTTCACCAATGCCTATTATCAACACTGTTGGTTTGTCCACAGTCTTATCCATCCGCCCTCCGATGTAAGTATTAATGTGTTACAGTGTTAAGACGTTACGGTCAACGCACAACGCCTCAATCCGAATCCTCACATCCACCGCTACACACTTCTCGGCTTCCGAAAACACAATGAATGGATTCAGATCCAGTTCCTGAATTTGCGGCAAATCGATGGCCATTTGCGACAAGCGTAAAAGCGTCTCTTTGAGCACGGGCAGCGCGACCGGCTTTTCTCCGCGGATGCCCGCCAGTATAGGATAGCCTCTAATCTCACGCACCATTTGCTCCACATCCAGGTCCGTGGCCGGGGTAATTCGAAAGGTCATATCCTGCAGCACCTCCACGTAAATGCCCCCCATCCCAAAGGCCAGCAGTGTGCCGAAGCGCTCGGCTTTAGTGAGGCCCATGATCACTTCCCTGCCGCCGGTGACCATTTCCTGCACGACAAAATTCACGGAATCGTCTGCTATGCCTTTTTCTGCCAGGGAACGGGTGAGGGCAGCAAATGCGCTTGCCAGGTCGCGGTCGTTGCGCAGGTGCAATTTCACCCCACCGACTTCAGACTTGTGGACGACTTTATCCGACGCGACTTTCAGCGCCAGAGGGAAACGGAGCCCCCTGGCCACGGACTGGATTTCGGACAAGGATTTGCAGACCTGCGACTTGACAAATGGAATGCCATAAAGAGTCGTGAGCGCGAGAGTCTCCTGTGGTGAGAGGTACTCCCGCCCCTCATGCACTGCACTGTGGATGAGTTGCTGTGCACGGTCCTTATCTATGCGGTATCGAGGCATTCGTCCGGAGCTGCGATTGCGCCACTGGGTGTAATTCACCATGGCGGCCAGGGTTTTGGCAGCAGACTCGGGGAAGGGAAAGGCGGGGATGCGTTGCCGGTTCAGCTCTGCTATTCCTGTAGCAACCCCTTTGACGCCCATGAAACAGCCGAGCACGGGCTTGTCGAATTCCTGCGACGCTCGAGCGATCCTCAGGGCCACGTGCTCAGGATTGGTAATAATCGGAGCAACGAAGATGACGATGGCGGCATCGACATTGGCGTCCACCAGAACCTGGCGCAAGGCAAACTGGAACTCTTCCGGCTGAGCTCCGGCCAGCAGGTCCACGGGGTTGTTGATGCTTGCTTCAGCAAGCAACCGCGCCCGGAGCTGCTCTTGGGTGGTTTCTGTGAATTGGGCGACGTGCAGTCCACAGCTTTCACAGGCATCCGCTGCCATGATGCCCGGCCCACCAGCATTGGTGATGATGGCGACGCGGTTCCCCGCCGGCAGGGGCACATTGGCGAAGCCCATGGCGTAGTCGAACATCTCATTGATGGTGTCAGCCCGAATGACCCCGCACTGCTTGAAGAGGGCGTCGTAGGCCACATCCATGCCGGCCAGGGCGCCTGTGTGGGAGGTCGCCGCGCGGGCACCGGAGGAGGTTCTGCCGGACTTGACAATGATGATTGGTTTCTTCCGGCTGACCTTCTTCGCAAGCTGAATGAACCTCCTGGGGTTGCCGAAGCTTTCCAGATACATGAGGATGACCTCGATGGAGGCTTCCTGCCCCCAGTACTCGAGCAAATCATTGCCGGAAACATCGGCTTTGTTGCCGACCGAAACGAACATCGATATTCCAAGATTCAGCTCTTTGGCATGTTCCAGAATGGTCTGACCGAGGGCACCGCTCTGTGACGCGAGGGCGATGTTGCCGTCCAACGGCACGATAGGGGCGAAGGTGGCATCGAGCCTAACGTCGGTTTCCAGGTTGAACACACCCATACAGTTCGGGCCAACCAGGCGCATGTCGTGCGCCTTGACAATATCGATGATCTCCTGCTCAACCCGGGCACCCTGTTCACCGGTTTCTCGAAAGCCCGCGGTGAGGACAACCAGCCCCTTGACGCCGTGGCTGGCGCATTCCCGCACGATGGGCAGAACATGCTCCTTTGGCACGATAATCACGGCCAGGTCCACCGGGTCGGGAATGTCCGCGATACTTGCGTACGCCTTCACGGAATGGATGTAGCGGGCTTTCGGATTGACCGGATAGAGCGGGCCATTGAAGTCGGTGTTGAGCAGCTTGTCAAAAATTTCGCGCCCCAAACGGCCCGTTCTGGTGGAGGCGCCAACAACGGCTACTGACCGGGGTCTGAGAATGACATCTAAGGATTTCATCTTGTCTTGCGGTCTGTTGTTTGGGTTTTATATCGTTTCACATCGGTAGATTCAACCCATAACGGGGAATTAACGCTAAGCCACGCGAATGTAATAGTTTCATCGGATAAGTACAACCTAAATTGAGCGCTCGCCCTTGCAATAGCTCTTAGCTTTTAGAAGCCAATTAGTTAAACGGGTATCACAAGTCACCTGACCGGTGAAATGATATTCAAGACCTGGTCCAACACGGTTTGCAACCGTGTTTTAGGGCCAAGCCTAAATGCTCGACATAAATGTCGAGTTACGTCTTTCCACCCCATCTTTTGTTCTGTAAATCTGTTGCATTCGAGGGCCAGACTTGCTACATTGCGCCTTTGCGGTTCATTCAAGGAAGGGAGCGTCATGCAGAAAAGACCCATCCGCTGGTGGCCGGCCGCGGGCATCGGGATTCTGAACGCAGGGGCAACGGGTTGGCTGTGGCTCCTGGCCGACACCATTCGACAGAACAAGGTTGTGAATACCTTCCTGATCGAATTTCTCACGATTTCCTTGCTCGCTGTGTGGCTTCTGTTTTTTTCCCGCGCAAAACTGAAAATACGCTTGTTCACGTTTGGAAGTGTCCTGGTCGTGGTCGCCCTCTTCTTCGCGTTTTTCAAAGTGCATGAGGTGAGTGGGGACCTGTTTCCGTCCTTCAAGTGGCGCTGGGCACCGGCCAGTCATGACGATGGGTCCTGGCAGGCAACCAGCACCGTGGATTTGGGAGAGATCGCCGATTTCTCTCGGAACGGCAGCATCTCTACCTATCCACAGTTTCTGGGCCCGAGCCGAACAGCCGTTCTGGAGGGCGTGCGTCTGAGCCGCGACTGGGAGACAACCCCACCAAAGCTGGTCTGGAAACGGCCGATTGGCGAAGGGTGGTCTGCGTTCTCTGTTTATGGCAGCTATGCTGTGACTCAAGAGCAAAGTGGTGACCGCGAGCTGGTCGTCGCCTACCAGTTGCTCTCAGGCAAGGTTTTGTGGCAGCATGGCGACCAGGCGCGCTACCAGACCGTGCTGGGCGGCACCGGACCGAGAGCGACCCCGACGATTGCAGCCGGGCGGGTGTACACCCTCGGCGCGACCGGTATTCTCAACTGTTTGGAATTGACAACCGGTAGTCGTGTCTGGAGCACGGCCAGTTGATGCTGGTGGCAGACGTGCTGTTGATCTTATCGGAGAAAGGGGACCTGGCCCTGGTCGAGACCACACCGGAAGGGTACAATGAGCTGGTACGCGCATGCGATCAAAGGCAAAACATGGAACAACCCGGCACTGGCCGGCACCTATTTGCTGGTCAGAAATCATCGGGAGGCAGCTTGTTTTGAGCTGCCACTAGAGTAGAGCAAGATCGGAACGAGACGCTGTAAAGATAGCTGTGATGTTCACCACAAGCCGGGTGCGACGACGTACTCCGCAAAACCTGGATGAGGAAACACCATGAGATTGATCTGGCCGTTCATGCTGTCCTTCGGACTCAGCATCCTGCCTCCTGCAACTTCTGCCCTGCGCGCGCAAGCCGGAGCTGAAGAGATGAGAATCGCCCGGATACAGTCCGGTCTGGAAGATATCAGGGGATCGAAGTTCAAACACCCAATCAAGGTGGCGACGCAATCACGAGAAGCATTTGGCCAATATATTGAGCAGGCGCTCGAAAGACAAATCCCGGCCGGTCTGCTCGAAAACTACGACAAAGTTGTCAGAAAGCTCGGTCTGTACCGGGGGCCTGAGATTGAGGATTTCCGCACGCTGGCCAGGTTGGTTGTGCAAAGTCAGGCCGCGGCCTACTATGATCCGGAAAAGGAGACCTTCTTTGTCGTCATGCAAGAGCTTCCGGACCAGATGCTGAACGTGGTTTATGCGCACGAGTTGTACCATGGTCTGCAAGACCAGAACTTTGATCTCGAAACGTACCTCGTCTCGCCGCCAGAGAGTCTCAACGATGATGAGCTCCTGGCGCGGCAAAGCGTTGTAGAAGGAGAAGCGACCTATGTTTCACAGCTCTGGGCCATGAAGAATCTGTTCGGCACGGTGCCGGACAGGTCCGCGCTGCAGATCGCGATTCGCATGCAGGCGCAGATGGGCGTTGCGGAGCTTCTGCAGATGGTGAAAAGCGGCGCGCCATCGATGGTAGATTCGGACCAATTGCAAGACGCGCTTCATTCTCTGGATGACATCCCGGGCTTTATGCTCGAAACCATGCTCGGCCCATATTTCAAAGGGATGGGATTCGTTTTTGAGATTCATGCTCTGGGCTGGGAGAAAGTTGAAGCGTTGTATGGCACGCCACCGATGTCCACTGAACAGATCCTGCATCCAGAGAAATGGCTCAGTAATGAGATACCGATGCGATTGTCCTGGCCCGGCTTCGAGAAGGAGAGTCTTTTTGTTGGTTGGAACCTGTTGGAAGCGAACACGCTCGGCGAGCTGCGCTGGCGCATCATCTTTGCCGAGCACGACCTGGTGAGCCTGGCAACGTCCGCCGCAGCAGGATGGAACGGGGACTCCTACGCGGTCCTGGAACAGGCACAAACCGGTGAGCTGCTACTGCTCATCGCTTCCTCGTGGGATTCCGAAAAGGAAGCCACTGAGTTTGCACAGGCGTACGAACAACTCCTGAGCTTCAAATATGCCGGCAGGACGGTGAACACCAGGTTGCGGCGAATGGGGACGGATGTTTTGATTCTGGAAGGAGGGGAGGAGAGGATGGCCGAGCCGTTGCTCGCGTTCATCAAAAAGATGCAGAAGAAAAAGGAACCGGCTCACGCTCGCCAGCATCTGGGAAAATGATCGGCAATCGTTGCCCACAATGAGGGCTGGAGCGGAAAAACGTTCCTACCCGTGAGCTGCCACGTGTTCAGAACACTTTTGCATCCGTCTCGCCACCGCTCCCGAGCACGGATCTGATTTCATCCCAGAGTTTGTACTTCTCGATGTGACTGACATCTGTGACGTAGAGTCCATTACTGAGGTTGAGCGCAGTTTGGATAGACTGTTTAAACAGCTCCTCGTTATTCTTGAACTGTTCAACCAGAATTGCGGCATACACTGGCGTGGTTTGATTGATGACTTGCATTGCAATAATAGCGCTGCCTTCAACACTCATCCACCAATCGGCTCCTGCTTCCTCGGCCTCCTGCATGGTAATCCTGGGAAAAAAGCAGCCCACGACTGAGTAGTCCAGTTTCTCCGCAATCGCAGTTTTGTTGTATTCCCGCGGAACCCAGTCGCCGTCTGGAATGTTGGTTTCGCTTGCCCAGTTCACACCGTACTCGTAATAAGTTGGATACCACCCGCCCGTGAAATTGCCAATTGGCAGGGAGGGGTCGAGGCGCTGCACCTCATTGACAAGTCGGGTCAGGAACGTTTGTATCGATTTGGCTCTAAACTCGATCCATTGCTCGAATCGTTGCCCGGGGACAGGTTGCCAGGTCTCGTTGTTGAACTGCCACTCGAAAACATCTTCTGGCCACCAATCGATCTTCTTTCCCCCCAGAAAAGTTTCGAATTGACCTCGCGTGGCATCTGAAAAATCTGCCTCGATGCCAGAGAATCTTGCTTTATCAAAGATAATCCCATCTACGCTGTATTGTTGAATAAACTCCTTTACCACCGAGATTTCATAGTCCTGAACAGCTCTCGAGTGCGGGTTGGCAAACGCAACCGGACCATAACCCCATTGTGAAATCGGGACGATGTGTGGGGTCTCTTCTTCAACCACATAAACCATGGATTGCCACTCTGCACGGTCGGAGTAGAGCGGACCGACTCTCTCGAGCATGTGACCTGCTGCGAACACCGGGTAGACAGCGTAAACTTGCAGCTTTCTGCGGCGGGCTTGTTCCAGGAAAACGCGAATCGGGTCGAAATCAAGCGGCACGCGAAAGCCCTTCCATTCCAGCAACCGCGGCGCTATCTTGCTGTCATAGATCACGTGGCCGCTAATGGTTTTGACGCCAAGCGCCACCGCTTGAAAGCCGGAAGAGCGGGCATTGTTTAGAATTTGCAGGATGCCACGCCGCGTACAAATCTCTTCAATATTCAGAAGCGGATCGCACCATAGCACGGCGACTTTGTCGTTCGTGTTTTGCGCCCGGGCCGGGCTGCCCAAGCCCGTGAGTAGAACACCGATTAGAAAGAACTGGAGGTGACGTTTCATCATTATATCAGGAATTTACTGAAGACCAGGTTCAATGCTCCAGCAACACACAAGAAGATCGCCAGAACTATGTGTTGCTTCTTAGCGACAAAGGAAATGCCAACCGACAGCAGCATCAGACCGGCAAATACCGTGAGACGGGACGTGCTCAGGCCAACCAACAGACAAAACACGCCCCAGATAACCCATTTTTCAGGTGTTGTGAAACCGCGTTTGCTTTCATTTGTTTCTGCTTTCATCCTGCCTTCCGGAGTGAGGTTCTAACCTGGCTAATTCATGAATTTCGCCCAACAAGGGGCAACACGTAAGGAGTGAAATGCTTTAGCATTTCATGCAACGCTAAAGCGTTGCATTCCTCTTTGTCCCGTTAAGTTATCCATAATCAAGCGCTCGTTGCGAAAAAAGTCATTGGCGCTTCGCGCCGTCATTTGCCCTGCGGGCGTCATTTGGTCCTTGCTTGCTCAGTGACGCCCGCAGGGCAAATGACTTTCTCTGCACAAACCCAAAAAATGCAAAGGCAGGTCAGTGGCGAATAGCTGTGAGCAGATCATTGACCAGATTCTCCAGGATCCGTTCAGTCACGTGAAAGGCGTGCCGTTTTTTCTGTTGTCGCCGGGGGTCGTACAAAAAACGCTCGAGCACGACGTGGCCGTCGCCGCTCAGAATGACCTCGAAGTAGTCGCTTTCAGATTCCTGCTGCACGTCCGTTCGACTCCGCAATTGCACTTTGGAACTGTGCGCGTCCAATTCAACCACTTCAAGGGCTTGTGGCAAGTAGGTGATTTTGTTTGCCAGAGTCTCTGCTTTTTGTTTCAGCTCCTTGTCACTCAATCTGGCCTTAGAGGCGCGGTTGGTGATGCCGATCTTGTGGAAAACAAAGCTGTATTTGTCCACATCCGCAACCACGAACTCAAAGTCGAACTCCTGGATTCGGGTGTTTAACGTCGCCGCCTCGCCGAGCTCGGTGGGATGATTCTTTTTTATGCTTTGAATGATGAGTTTGCCGAAATTCATGGTGTCACCCCTTTCTTGTTTGAGATGTTCAAGAATCTTGCTTTATCTCAAAGTTGTTCCAGTTCTGTCTC
>JBHHXT010000066.1:0-23057 GCA_046757165.1 bacterium
GCAGAGCATGGGAGCGAGAGGTGGAGGGAAAGCAGAGCATGGGAGCGAGATTCGAGGCGAGAGCTGAGCTGGTCTTGCCAAAACTGAAATGACAATCTCATGAATGAAATCTCCTTTACGAACCTGGACTTGATCGTTGTCTCTCCGGCTCTGTGCCTGGCGGGGACCGGTTTTCTTGTCGTCGTGCTGAGTCTGGCATTACGCCGGAGCGTGCGTACGCTCTTTCTGGGTGTGGCGCTCGCGGGTCTGGCGCTGGCAGCTTTCCTGACGGTCCGGCTGTGGGATGGCGGCGCGTCTGCGTTCAACCAGATGTTGCTGGCGGATAATTTCGCGTTGACGTTTAATTTGATTTTCTTTGTTGGCGCGGCGCTCAGCATGCTCCTGGTCTTCAGCCAGCACGAACAAGGTTACCTGCTCTATGCCGAGTTCTTTGCCGTGACCTTGTTCGCCACGGTTGGGATGGTGCTGATGGCCGCCAGCACCAACCTGTTGATTATTTTCCTCGGCCTGGAAACACTATCCATCTCGCTTTACATTCTGGCCGGCCTCAAACGCACGGAACCTCGCTCCCTGGAGGCGGCATTCAAGTACTTCCTGCTCGGCGCCTTCGCCAGCGCTTTCTTGCTCTACGGCGTCGCCTTCCTCTATGGGGTTGCGGGCAGCCTGGACTTGAGAGCGATCGCACGCTTGATCGCGAGTGCAAGCTTCACAGAGAATCCTTTGCTGATACTCGGCACATTGCTCATTCTCATCGGACTCGGCTTCAAGGTTGCCATTTTCCCGTTCCACCTGTGGGCTCCGGACGTCTACCAGGGCGCACCCACGCCGATCACGGCATTCATGTCCACCGGCTCAAAAGCAGCAGGATTTGCTGCCATGCTGCGCGTGCTCTTTTCCGCCACCAACGGCACTGCACCTGAAATTGCCGCCATCCTGGCGGTGGTGGCCGTTCTCACCATGTCGGTCGGCAATCTGGCGGCCATCGTGCAAACAAACATCAAACGCATGCTGGCTTACTCCTCGGTTGCGCACGCAGGCTATATCCTCGTCGGCCTGGTGGCGTGGAATGAGATCGGCGCCGCCAGCGTCATCTTCTACCTGCTGGCTTACACCTTCATGAACATCGGCGCCTTTGCGGTGGTCTCGTTCTTAGCCACAAAAGAAAAGGAAACGCTGGAATTGCGCGACTTTCGGGGGCTGGTCTATCGGGGGCCGTGGATTGCTCTGGTGATGGCCGTTTTTATGTTTGCCCTCGCCGGCTTGCCGCCAACGGCCGGCTTTGTGGGTAAGTTCTATTTGTTTTCAGCCGCCGTGAAGGCCGGGTATATTCCGCTGGTCATTCTTGCCGTCATCAACTCGATGGTTGCGCTCTATTACTATCTCGGTGTCGTCGTGCTGATGTTCATGAAGGAGCCGGAAAAGCCACAGACAGTCTCTGGCCAGCCTGTGGCCGTTGCTGTGAGCCTGGCGTTAGCCGTTCTGGGCTCACTCGGCCTCGGCCTGTTTCCATCCTATTTTATGGAGACTTTGGAGCGAGTGATGAGTTACATGATGTGATGGCTGCGATTCATGGCAGAAAAAAACATCTCCTACAAGAGGACTTCTTCGATGAACAAAACCTATCTCGAGCTTCTCAAAGACGTCACGAACGACCGTCGATCAGGCGCCTGGGGCGTTGCGCGCAAGGCGATAACCTGTCTCGATCTGCTGGCCAAGGAAATGTCCGGCGCGCCCGCCGAAGAGCTGGTCGCGGAAGTCGAACGGGTCGGGGCCACGGTTCTCAAAGCCCAGCCGGCCATGGCGCAGTTGACCCACCTGTTCAACACCCTTTTTGTGATGATCGAAAACGAACCTTCCGCGGACAGCCTTGTGCTGTCGAGAAAAATCAGCGGCGAGGCGAAGCGCTTCTACGAGCACTGTGAGAACGCCGTGTCGAGGGCGGCAAACTATGGCGCAGCGTTGATCAACGAAGACAGCATGGTTCTGGTGCACAGCAACAGCAGCACGATTTTCGAGACCATCACGGCCGCGCACAACGCCGGCAAGACTTTTGAAGTGCTGCTCTCAGAGTCACGTCCGATCCTCGAAGGCCGCACCTGTGCCAGGGATCTGGCGAAGCTCGGCATCCCATCGACTTATTTCGTCGATGCGGCCATCGCCAAAGCCATCGAGCGGGCGGACATCATCTTGTTGGGGGCGGACACGGTTTTTGAGAACACGCTCATCAACAAGATCGGCTCCCGAGCCATCTGTCTCCTGTCACGCGAGGCGGTCGTGCCCTGCTACGCGGCCTGCGAATCGAGCAAATTCATCTCCCGCAGATTAGGCCCGAAACGAGAGCCGCCCAGAGATCCGGCTGAAGTATGGGAAGAGCCACCGCCCGAGACGACCGTCGAAAATACCTATTTTGAAGAGGTCGCTCTGGAGCTTTTCAATGGCATCATCACCGAAGAGGGCATCTTCACGCCGGAGGAGATCGGCGGCAGAATTCGCTCACAAAAGATGAGCCCAAAACTATTCGAACTGTTAAAATAAATAGCCATGAAAGTTGTTCCTGAACAAGCGGTCTTGACAAAAGCGAAGGCAGATGTTCTGATCTTTGGCGTGTTCGAGAATGCGCCAGAGGTGCAGTCGACCCCGGAAGCAGCGCTGCAGTGGGCCAACAAAACGCCGGCGCTGTCACAAGACTTCAAAGGCAAACCCGGGGAGTCCGCTTTGCTTTACACTGGCGGACAACTAGAGTCCGAACGCTTGCTGCTGGTCGGATTGGGCGAGAGCACGAAGTATGACCTGAGCGTTCTGCGCAAAGCTATCGGAGGTGCGGTCAATCAGTTGCAGAAATATGACCTGAGGAAAGCATCGGTGGCACTGGAGAGCTTTCTCAGCAGCGGCATGGACATTGAGAGCGCGGCTCAGGCCATCGTTGAGACTGCGCATCTCGCTTCCTACCGCTATGAGCAGTTCAAGAACGCAGAAAAAGAGGGATCGAAAAGCATCAAAGAATTGCACCTGCTTGTGACAGACCACAAGAATGAACAACCTGCACAAGCCGGCGCCAACCGTGGGCAGCTCATTGCAGACGGCGTCAATCTTGCCCGCGACTTGCAGAACCACCCGGGCAACTGGCTGACGCCCAAAAAGCTGGCCACCGTCGCCCGCAGCCTGGCCAAGGAAACGGGCTTGACATGCGAAGTCCTGGGCAAACCCGAAATGCAAAAGCTTCAGATGGGGGCACTGCTGGCCGTGGCAAAAGGCAGCAGCGAACCGCCGCGGTTCATCATCCTGCAGCACCACGCGCAGGGATCCAAAACGGACACGATCGTGCTGGTCGGCAAAGGCATCACCTTTGACAGCGGCGGCATCTCCATCAAGCCGGGCGACAAGATGGAGGAGATGAAGTTTGACATGTCTGGCGCGGCCGCTGTCCTGGCGACGATGAAGGTCGTGGCTGAGCTCAATCTGCCGCTCCACGTTGTCGGTCTCATTCCAAGCGCCGAGAACTTGCCCAGCGCCACCGCCACCAGACCCGGGGACATCCTGACGGCCAGCTCCGGCACCACCATCGAAGTCATCAACACCGACGCAGAGGGCCGTCTGATCCTGGCCGATGCGCTCACCTATGCCAGGCGATTCAAACCCAAAGCCGTCGTAGATTTGGCCACGTTGACGGGCGCCTGTGTTGTCGCACTCGGCCACCACGCCAGCGGGCTGATGGGCAACGATCAGGCGCTCATCGACCAGCTAAGAGAAGCTGGCGAGAAGGCCGGTGAACGGGTCTGGCCGCTGCCGCTCTGGCAGGAGTACTATGACGACATCAAAAGCGACTACGCCGATATCAAAAATTCCGCTGGCCGGTTCGGCGGGGTCATCACCGCTGCTGCTTTCCTGGGGACGTTCGCCCGGGACTACCGCTGGGCCCACCTCGATATCGCCGGCACGGCGTGGACGACGCAGAAAAAGGATTACTTCGAGAAGGGCGGCACCGGGGTTGGAGTGCGGTTGTTGATTGAATTCTTGAGGGGCCGGGTCGGCTGAGTTCATCGGGTCACCAAAACAAGCTGCACGACAAGTCATACCACATCCTCGCTGAAAGCAAAAAATGTTGCAACTCTCGAGAGTTTTGCTAAATTTAATACGATGAAAACAGATTCGTTTTTCTACAAGTATTTCAAGGAATTTCCTGATGCCTTCTTTGCCTTACTTACCGGAGACGAAAGCAAGGCTGACAATTATGATTTTAGATCGGTTGAAATCAAAGAGCTGTCATTTAGATTCGATGGCATCTTCCTTCCACGAACTCAAGACGATTTCATCTATTTTGTCGAAGTGCAGTTTGCCAGGGATCACAAATTCTATGCCCGCTTTTTCAGTGAAATCTTTCTTTTTCTGCGACAAGACGAACCGGAAAACAACTGGCGTGCGGTGGTCATCTTTCCGAACGAGAGCGTCGACCCGGGAATCCACTCCCATTATCAGGAATTTTTTGATTCAAAGCGATTGCTGCGAGTTTACCTGGCCGCCCTGCCCAAGGAGCTTCTGGCAACATTTCCGCTCAATCTGCTTCAAATCATTACTGCGCACGACGAAGAAGTCATTGACATCGCTCAGAATGTTGTCGACCATGTCTCGAAAGAGATTCACGACGCGAACCTGAAGGAAAGAACTGTTGATTTGCTCATAGGCCTGCTTCTGAGCAAGCTTGCTAACCTGACAAGAGAGGAGATAGAAAAAATGGTTGAACCCATGATTTCAGATATCAAGAAGACAAACTTCTATCAAGAAGTGAAAAAAGAGGGAATTGAGGAAGGGATAGAAAAGGGAATACAAAAGGGAATACAAAAGGGAATGCAAAAGGGAATGCAAAAAGGCATGGAAGAGGGTCTGGAGAAAGGAATAGAAAAAGGCTTGATACAAACAATTCATGACATCCTGGAAATAAAATTTGGCCCGGATGGCTTGCGGCTGTTCGAACAGAGCAAAAAAGCCATACCCCTTAGAATACTGGAAGAAATTCGAGTCGGCCTAAAAAAAGCACAATCTCTGCAGGAAGCAGAAAACGTCATGAAGAAGGCCCACGAGGTCACATAGAGTTGCAAACCGTGTTGGATCAGGCTTACATCTCGTCCCAAAATGGGGAGATAGACAAGACCGGTAAGATTTCGGCTTGCTTTTCACAAAGACGAGTGTTAAGTTGACGTAATCTCCTTGCCCGCTCGCTAGGCTGGTCCATACGATGGACCTTTGCGGTGAGATCCATGAACACATTGCAACGAACAGTTTTTCTCTTGCTCCTTTTTGCTGATCACGCGAGTGCACAGGAGACTTTTCACATCTCCTCTGAGCCAACGCCGGCTCAATTTATCCAGGACGACCCGGTGCTGTTTAATGGCCCCAACGAAGAATTCATTGTGGTGTGGCGCGATTACCGCGACGGCCACCCGGCGTATTATGCCCAGCGATTCGATGCAGAAGCAAAGCCAAAACTGACGAACTTCAAGATTCTCTCTAACGAAGCACTGGCTTTTGGCCCAAACAGCGTCTTCGCTTCTTTCGGTCATCAATTCTTTTTCGAGCCGCCGATCGAGCTTTATCAGGGCTTTCTGCAAATCTCTGGACCCACCGGAATCATGATGGAGCCGGCAAAAGTGACCGAGTTCTGGGTGCCACCGGATTTCGTCGGCTGCCCGGCCTTTGGCTCTGCTCTGGCTGCAACTCGAGCGGGCTACGTCCTGGGGGATGCTTATAATTCCGAATTCCGTATTCTTGGCTTCGACTCCGCAGGCCAGCACACCTTTTCCATGCCCGATAGTCTGCTGCCAGGCTACGATGCGTTCGGTTTTGCCCTGGCTGCGCTCCCTGGCGGCAGCTTCGCATATTTCTGGATTGGCGCGGGTCAGGACTTCACGGGCGAAACCGTCGCACTTTACGGCTATTTTTTTGATGCCGCACAAGCGGTGCTCGCGGACAGCGTTGTTCTCGCAACGTTTCATGGCTTTGCCCCTGCCTGCGACGCCGGCTACACGATGCGGGCGATGAGCCTGTCCGATTCACTCTACCAGCTTTTTTATTCCGTCGAGGATACCCTCCGCTACCTGACGTGCAACCGTGATGGCGTTATCAACCAACCCATCCGCGCCAGCGGCTCAGAACGCCCATCCGGCGTGCCCGCCGACGTGCGCCCACGGACCCTGGCTCCCGGCATCTCGAATATCAAGGCCGGCACATTCACCGTGCTCGGCGGCGTGCGGTATTATTGGCATGATGGCCAGAATTGGCGAACGGTCAACCAAACCACGAAGTACGAATTCACGACCGCCGGACAGCTCATCGACGCCTTTAGCCAACCGACTTCTTTCTCTGAGATTCGCAACCTCCGAAGAGTCGATGTGATGCATTCGCAATTGCCTCTGACGATCGGGGAAGACATTTACCTGCATAATCTGGCTCACCTGACGCTGCTGGATAGCACGAAGCTCAACGATGACCAAGCTGGCGCGAACCAGCGCCACCCCTCCGTGATTGGCGGGCCAGATGAAACCTTTCTGGTTTCATGGTTTGATGAACGGGGCAGGAAATCGCGCATGATCGACGCCAAGGGCGTACCCATTGGCGACGAATTCAGCATCGATTTCATCGACGGGGCGTTCTTCCCCTCTGGTGAATTTCTTGCCTTTTGGAAAGCGGAGAGCAGCAAGGTCTTCACGCTGGGATACAGGATTTACTCGCAAGAGTGGCAGATCACCCATGACGGGGTGCTGGCACGGAGAGGCGAGAGCCAATTCTGGATGAACGCAAAAACCACCCTGCGCGACGACGATTCTTTCGTGGTGCTGCTACAGGATTCTACTGATTTGCATTTGCTCACCCTCTCCAAAACCGGGGGCGTCGAGGCAGACAGGGTGGTTGCGCAGGGTCAGAATCCCACGCCGGTCAAAATCGCCCTCGACCCGGCCGGCTTCCTCTGGAGTGTGTGGCGCTCCGATACGCGGTGGATTTGGAATGTTCGCGCTTTTGACCTGGCTTTTCACGGTCTTTCCACCATCACGGAGATCGAACATCTCCTGGCGGGCCAGATCGACTTTGTCGGCTCCGGCCGGTTTGCTTATTTGCGCCGACAAAGCTTCCCCAAAGAACCAGGAATCTACCTCTTTCTTGAGGATACGCTGAGCAAAGAGCCGCTGGCCGAGACATTAATTGCACCCAATGCAGCTCGTTCTGTTCAACTTCAAACTTTGCGCAAAAACCGTGTTCACCTCAGTTGGGTTGCCGACCGGACACTCTGGTCGCGTTCGTTTGACAGGGCTGGTGTTCCATTGCGTGACGCCATTGCAGTTTATTCATCCGGGCTGACGAAGGAGCTGCAGGGCACCTACGCGGTGAGTGGGGACAAGGTGTTGTTCGTCTGGTCAGATGCCGTCATCCCGGGTAACGGATTTGATATCCTTGGCAAAACGCTGGACGTACCCTTTGTGACAAGAGTGGAGACAGACCGGTTGCTGCCAGCCAGATTCACCCTGCACCAGAACTACCCCAACCCCTTTAATCCTGAAACCAGTATCGAGTATGAAATTGCCAGGCCAGGTCACGTCCTGATCACCATTCATAATGTCCTGGGCCAGCGGGTGCGCACGCTGGTCGACAGGGTTCAAGCCGCGGGCAGCTACCGTACTGTGTGGGATGGCCGAGATGAACATGGCAAATCAGTTGCCAGCGGGCTATATTTTTGTTCATTGAAAGCGGAAGAATCGACGATGCTATCAAAAAGACTGCTCTTGCTCAAATAAGGAGACAGCGATGAACATGTCAAAAACACCATGGCTGGTTTTTTCGTTCCTCTGCTTAGTCTCGAAAACAGGATTTAGCCAGGAAGGAGATGAGTTTATCCGCAGGCAGGCAAAACGCTGGCTCGCATACGGTGAGCTGGGATGGTCGGGACGAGCGCGGACAGGCATTGGCTTCAGGGATCTATCCGTACCGGCTGATGGCTGGCGGGCAGGTGCAAGTGCGGCGGATGGTGGCGGTGCAGTGAACTCCACCGTAACCAAAATTTTTCCAGTCGACAGCAATTTTTCCCGTCCGCGGCTTTTTGAAGGAAAAAGAGAAAAAAGAAAGAGGAGAATACCCCATGATCCGAAGCCGACAAACATCGATCCCCTCAATGCGAGCTCTGGTGATGCTCCTGGCGCTTCTGCTGTTCTCGATGCCCGGCAACGCCCAGGAGCTGCTGGTGGTTTTCGCGGCCAATCTCGACAACAGCGGGGGCGTCAATCCCCAGGATAACAGTGGCGCGGATTTGTACAGCGTGCGCTTCGATCCGGACAGCGAAAGCGTGTCCGGTTTGCAGCGTCTCACCAGCACAGAGACCGCAGCCGAGCTATTCCCCTCGCTGTCGCCGGACATGAACTGGGTGGCCTACAATCAGAAGACCGGCAACCGCAATGAAATCCGCCTGCATCATCTGGAAACCGGCCGCGACACAAGCATCTTCACCGCCGGCCGCTTCCCGGAATGGGTCGATGCGGATGAGCTGCTCGTCACCTACGTGGCGCACGATACCCAGGACGTTTTTCTGCTGGAGCTCAACCTGAGCGGTGAGTCCCCGGTGGTGCTGAACAAAAAGCAGATCACCGACCGCACGCGCTGCCCGGGCACTTCGAAAGCCAGCGATGGTTTTGCGTATGCCGGAGGCAGCCAGCTCGTGTTCCATGTCTGGCGCGCCAGCGGCGAATCCGGCGCAGCCATGGCCATGATCAATATGGATGGCACCGGCTTTCGCCGCCTCACCGATTGGAACGGCTCGGGGCATGGCATCGCTGCTGCGGATGGCGGGTACGTGGTGTCGAGCAGCTCGCAAACCGGCAGGGCTGTTCTGCTGCACGTGCAGAGCGATACGGTGCTTTTCGGTGAGCTTTCGTTGCCATCCGCCGGCAGCGATCTCGCCGTGTATGACAGTCGCTTTGCTCAGGTGCCGAAAGGCAGTTATGCTTATCAAGCCTGGGGCGCGGACGAGCGCGCCTTATTTCACAGTGTGCGCGGCACCAACTCGAACATGGGGGTGGCGCTGTCGCGCCTGCTCTATACGGTTTTCGATGAGAGCTGGCAACTTCAGAAGATCGTCGATTTTTCCACGCTCGTGGAAACCCTTGCCGGCAAGAGCGGTCGCGATTTCAGTACGGCTTCGGCGGGGGTGCTGACGCCGGCGTCGGTGGACAGCGGTGTGGTATACGTCACCCTGGCCATGCACAACGAGGATTACCACAGCCGCAACTACTCCGATTACCGCACCGACCGGCAGGCTTACCTCGAGTCCCGGCAGGCGCTGCTCGATTTCTGCCGTATGCTGCATCGCAATAATGTCCCGTTCAATTGGGAATCGGACTGGACGTTCTTGCTGGGCGTATTGAACTGGGATAGCGGCAACGTGCTCGACAGCACCGGTGGCAAGACCCTCTTGCGTTATCTCAAGGAGGACTTGAACATCAGCATCGACCCGCATTCGCACGAAAGCGACGACTACAACTACGCCGACGTCGCCTGCCTGATCGATTCGCTGGGCGTCACGCCCACCAATGTCGTCGGTGGGCATATCTGGGATCCCAACGATCCGGGCTTTTCGGACTGGGAGCGTTTCCGCACCGACCTGGCAGGGTCGCATTTCCCCTGGTATAGCTGGAAGGGCGATATTCTCATGGGGAACGCTTCGACACATCATCAAAACGATCCGGAGCCTTCCGGCGTGTGGCGCCCGAAGGACAAAGATCACTTTTGGCAGGATGATTCAGCCGGCAATGTTTGCGCCGTGGGACAATACAAGTCGCGAAACGGCATCCCCGAGATTCAATCTTTGATTGATCTCTACAAATCCGGCACCGTGTCTCCGGACAGCATCCTGACCGCAACCATTATGACGCCGCAGCATGGGCTCGATTCGTTTTTCATCTCCGATTTCGAGAAAAACACCATCCAGCCCCTGCTGGAGATGCAGGCGCGCGGCGAGATCAAGCTGGTGACCTTCGGTCAGCTCATCGATGACTGGCAGACGAAGTATGGCGCTGCCGCCCATCTCTGGATGCAAGGAGGGGCGACAGCGGTGGAAGAATCCGGCTTTGCCTCCGGCGCGCCGGAACACGTCACGTTGTTGCAGAACTACCCGAATCCTTTCAACCCGGAGACCGCCATATGGTACACCCTTCCGCCGCCCCATGCCGGGATTCCGTTTGTGCAGTTGAAAATCTACAATCTGCGGGGTCAGGTTGTGCGCACGCTGGTGAGCGAATTTCAACGCGCCGGAGATCATTCCGTCGTTTGGGATGGCCGCGACGACCGCGGGCAGGCGGTGGCTTCTGGCGTTTATCTCTACCGGCTCAAATCTGGACAGCAAATTCGGACGCGGCGGATGGTGCTGTTGAGGTAAGCCTGTTTTTGTCAAGTGATGTTTTGATGGCAAAGAGCAAACCGCATGGGAAATGCGAATGCATCTACGTCAGGGCAAAATTCTTTTTCTCCTTGATTAGAGGAAAGGGAAATTCGTGCGCTGCGATCGGCAGCCCGGGAACATCCCCGCGCTTCGCTGCACCTGATCACCATGACGCCGGAAGTGGCCGGCCCGATTCCGGAAGGGATTGAAATCCACAATGCCGTCTTGTGGTTGCTCCAACCGTGGCTCGCAGAGTCTCGGCATCAGAAATGAAGTTTTACGGTTCTAAGCGGCGCGCCGTTATTGCTGAGACCAATCATAAATACCCTGCGCGATCCGGGTCACCCGCGACATGTGGCGAACCGCCGACTCTATCACGCCGATGAGGTGCGTCAAAGCCTGAAGAAGATGCTCACAGCGCTGGCTTCGGGTCAAGAGGCCGTTTCCTTGCAACCGGTGCTGGGACCGGTGGAGCACTCGAGGGAGATGTGGCAGGATGCTGGTTTGCTCGACGCCCGGGTCTGGCAAGCGACAGGGGATTTGCGTCAGGCGCGCAAGCCCGTCTACTACGCCAGCAAACAACTCATCGACGCACTTCTCGGCGCCGACCGGCCGGTGGAGATTTTCGACCTCGGTCCTAATGTTTTCACTTTACCGCGTGAATTCGGTGGCAATTCAGTCCCACGTGCAAATCAAGATTTACAACACCGTGGGACAGCTCATTCGCACACTGGTTGATGAGCAAAAGTCTGCAGGAGAACATCAAGTCATTTGGAGCGGCCTGGATAAACACGGTCATAACGTCGCCAGCAGGCCTTCTTCTTGTTCATTGGAAACGGAGGAACGGACGATCATAACAAAAAGAATGCTGTTGCTCAAAGTAATGAAGCGCCTCTAACACGGCAAGGCTCCTGACCTCGTATCTACGCGATTCCTGACCGATGCTTACATGAGCACCAACGGATCCCAGGTTGTGACTCCAAGCTACGATGGCACAATACGAAAGTATGATGAGGCCGGCAATCGTGGCGCAGACCTGTGGATGGCGCCAGGCGGGAAACCTCACTTTTGCAGAACAATCTTGCGACTAAACACTCGCCCTCCGATCTCGGCCCGCAGCAGGTAAATGTCCGACCCGACCACAAGGTTGGATGTGTTGCGGCCATCCCACTTCATCTTCTTGATTCCGGCTTCCTGGTATTCGTCAACCAGCGTCCGAACCGTTTGGCCTTTGAGATTGAAAATGGTGATCCTGACGTTGGCGGCGACAGGCAACGCATATTCGATGGTCGTCGCCGCATTGAATGGGTTCGGGTAGTTCTGCAGCAAGCTGAATCTTTCGGGCAAGACCACGCTGCCGTTCACCGCCTCGGGCGCGGCTTTCAGATTCAATGCTTGTGCCGTCGCCGTCGCCGACAGAGGTCGAAGCTCGAGCGCAACAACGGCCCAGTCAACCGCTTTATGCAGGGTGCCGGCAAACAGAACACTCGAGGCGGTTGAAAGAAGCCGGTCTTGAATCGCAATCCCCGCTTTGCTGCCGCCGATGCCTGAATACACCTGGTCGCGTTCCGTATACCCGTTGCCAGGATTGTGTTTGCGGTTTCTCAGAGCGATGGCCCCAAAAACCATCCCCCCGGCCCGGGTGATGCTCATGTCGAATTGATAGGCCGAATTGTCCGTGCCGCCCGTACAAACGCCATCCACGCCGTTGCTGTTTCCAAAGGCAAGGTTGCCGATTGGGTTCGCACCCTCGACGCCAGAATAGCGACTGACCGAGATGAGCGCACTGGTCACGGTGGTGGCAAGCGTTGCCGTCACACCACCATCCCCGCTCGTGGTGCCCTGCGCACGCCAGAGTTCAACACCCGTTACGCCCCGGCCCGAACACTGCGCCCGAACACGCGTCCACGTCAGCCCCAACCCGCTCACCGAAACGACCTCGGCAGAAGGACGGAAAGTAATGGCCGCAAGATACAAATGGCCATTCACGCCGCTCAACGGGCCAGCCGTGGTGACCGTGTTGGAGCTGGTGCTCCCGCCGTTTTGTGTTTCTTCATAAGCCACCTGCGCCCCGCCCTGCGACTGCCCGACGCCCGTGCCAAGCAGCGCCACTTCAAATGGATTCTCGTCCGGGTCGTCGCTGACGATGTGCAACGCCGCACGCTTCGCCCCCTCCGAGCCGGGAGAAAATCGAATCTGGATGAATCGACGCACAGTGGGCGGAAGGACAATCGCACCGCCTCCGCTCACGAGAGTAAACGCCCCGGCATCTCCGCCAACAATCGTCGTAGTGCTTACAGACAGATCAACTGCGCCATCATTGCGAATCTCGACCGTCCGGGTCGCGCTCTCTCCGACCATGACATCACCGAAATTCAGCTCGGACGGCTCGGCCGTAATATCCGGAACCGCAGCCACGCCGACACCCGTCCCGGTCAACGCTACCAGCAGCGGATTTTCATCCGGGTCGTTGCTGCTGAGCCGAAGCGAACCACTCTTCGCCCCCTCGGTGCCAGGCGTGAACCGTACCTCAATCTCCCGGCTGCTGCCTGACGACAGGGTGAAGGACCCGCCGCCGCTCACAACCGCAAACTCCCCGCCATCCGGCCCGATCAAATCTGTGGCAGAAACCACCAAATCCGCCGTCCCCGTATTGTGCACCTGAAACCCATGTGAAACCGCTGACCCGACGGTCACCTCGCCGAAATCATGAGACGCCGGCGCCACAGCAATGTCTGCTGAATCCCCCCCGCCACTGTCGCCGCTGCTGCCGGGCCGGATTTCCACACCGATGACTGCCCAGTCAACCCTCTTGTTGAACGCGCCAGCCAGTCGCACGGTGGAGGCGGAAGCCACCGACCGGTCCTGAACCGCAAGCCCGGCCGTGTTGCCACCCCTGCCGGCCGACCCCTCGTCGCGCTCCGTGTAGCCGGAACCCGGCGTATGGCGCCGGTTGCGCAACGCCGTCGCGCCGTAAACCACCGCGCCAGCCCCAACCGGGCTGAGAGAAAATTCATACGCCGGCGTGTCGGCACCGCCCGAGCACCGGCCGGCCTCGCCATGCGTATTGCCAAAGACGACCTCGCCCAGGGGCTGCGCCGGGTCAACACCCGAATAACGGGCGACCGAAATCACGGCGCTCGACACACCCCCATCAAAAGTCGCGGTCACCGCACCCGAACCCGTCGGCGTTCCCAGCGCGCGCCACACTTCAACCCCGGTCGCGCCCCGGCCCGAACACTGCGCCCGAACGCGGGTCCAGGGCAACCCCAGACCCGAGACCGACAGGACCTCGGTCGACGGGCGGAAAGAAATGGCCGCAAGATACAAGTGGCCCGCAACGCCCGACAGCTCGAGCGCCGTCGACACCGTGCTCGAACCGGTGGCGCCTCCGTTTCGCATTTCCTCAAAAAATACCGCACCCCCGCCGGATTGCCCCTCCAGACCAGCCCCGGTCAGCGGGAGCTGCAAAGGACTCTCGTCCGGATCGTTGCTGGTCAGTTGTAACGTCGCGTTTCTATCTCCTGCTGCGCCTGGAACAAACCCCACCTCCACCGTTCGGCTGGCCCCGGGGGCCAGGCTGAACACAGCCGCGCCGCTCTCCAGGCTAAAATCGCCCGCATGCAAGCCCGAGATGGTGGTCGCGGTCACCTCCAGATCAGCGGTGCCTTCATTGTGCACTTCAAACGCCCGCAACGCGCGGGTGCCCAACGGCACGCTGCCAAAATCTATCGCTGCCAGCGTGGTGGCGATATCAGGTTGCGCCCCGACCCCGCTATTGCCGTGCAGCGCCACTTCAAACGGATTCTCGTCCGGGTCGTTGCTGACAATGCGCAAAGCCGCACGCTTCGCCCCATCTGAACCGGGAGAAAAGCGAATCTCGATGAACCGACGCACGGTCGGCGGAAGCACAATCGCACCGCCTCCGCTCACGAGAGTAAACGCCCCGGCATCTCCGCCAACAATCGTCGTAGTGCTTACAGACAGATCAACTGCGCCATCATTGCGAATCTCGACCGTCCGGGTCGCGCTCTCTCCGACCATGACATCACCGAAATTCAGCTCGGACGGCTCGGCCGTAATATCCGGAACCGCAGCCACGCCGACACCCGTCCCGGTCAACGCTACCAGCAGCGGATTTTCATCCGGGTCGTTGCTGCTGAGCCGAAGCGAACCACTCTTCGCCCCCTCGGTGCCAGGCGTGAACCGTACCTCAATCTCCCGGCTGCTGCCTGACGACAGGGTGAAGGACCCGCCGCCGCTCACAACCGCAAACTCCCCGCCATCCGGCCCGATCAAATCTGTGGCAGAAACCACCAAATCCGCCGTCCCCGTATTGTGCACCTGAAACCCATGTGAAACCGCTGACCCGACGGTCACCTCGCCGAAATCATGAGACGCCGGCGCCACAGCAATGTCTGCTGAATCCCCCCCGCCACTGTCGCCGCTGCTGCCGGGCCGGATTTCCACACCGATGACTGCCCAGTCAACCCTCTTGTTGAACGCGCCAGCCAGTCGCACGGTGGAGGCGGAAGCCACCGACCGGTCCTGAACCGCAAGCCCGGCCGTGTTGCCACCCCTGCCGGCCGACCCCTCGTCGCGCTCCGTGTAGCCGGAACCCGGCGTATGGCGCCGGTTGCGCAACGCCGTCGCGCCGTAAACCACCGCGCCAGCCCCAACCGGGCTGAGAGAAAATTCATACGCCGGCGTGTCGGCACCGCCCGAGCACCGGCCGGCCTCGCCATGCGTATTGCCAAAGACGACCTCGCCCAGGGGCTGCGCCGGGTCAACACCCGAATAACGGGCGACCGAAATCACGGCGCTCGACACACCCCCATCAAAAGTCGCGGTCACCGCACCCGAACCCGTCGGCGTTCCCAGCGCGCGCCACACTTCAACCCCGGTCGCGCCCCGGCCCGAACACTGCGCCCGAACGCGGGTCCAGGGCAACCCCAGACCCGAGACCGACAGGACCTCGGTCGACGGGCGGAAAGAAATGGCCGCAAGATACAAGTGGCCCGCAACGCCCGACAGCTCGAGCGCCGTCGACACCGTGCTCGAACCGGTGGCGCCTCCGTTTCGGATCTCCTCAAAAGATACTGTCCCCCCGCCGCCGGAAGAGCTGGCCACGCCGTTTCCGGTTAGCGAGACCTCCACCAAACTCTGGTCCGGATCATTGCTCTCGATGGTAAGATTGCTCAGTCTGGCGCCGGCCACGGTGGGGTGAAACGTCACCTCCACCTCACGCATTTGCCCCGCCGTCAACGTGAACGGCAGCGCTCCTGCGCTCAGGCGGTAATCAGCGGTATCCGGGCCAGCAAGGGTGACGGAGCTGACCACGAGATCAGCGGCACCATCGTTGTGCAATTGGAAATTCGCAGGGACGCTCGTGCCGACCACGACCACCCCATAGTCATGAGCCAGGGGCTGGACGGCAAGATTGGGGACCGGAGTCCCCAATCCATTACCGCTCAACGGGATATCCAGCAGGTTCTCATCCGGATCATCGTTGTCGATGCGCAAGCTCGCATTGCTGACACCAACAGCGCTGGGCACAAAAGCGATCTCTAAGCCGCGCGTGGCGCCCGGGGACAGGGTGAAACTTCCGCCGCCTGTCAGAACGCTGAACACCTGCGCATCCGGCCCTCGCAGGGTCGTGGCGGCAATGCTCAGAGCCGCAGAGCCTTCATTCTTGATTTCGAGCTGGCGACTGACGCTCGTACCGACGGTGACCGAACCGAAGTCTATGGAGGCAGGCACAACCGCAATGTCAGGCACATCACTGCTCCCGCCCCCACCGCCGCCAGCAAACGTCTCGACGATCAGCTCCGGCGCATGGCTGCCCTCTTTCGAGCTGTACCGGACGGCGTTGGTCGTGGTGCCCTCCATAGCAAAACTGTAGAACCCTGCGCCGGCAATGACTCCTGTGACTTCGATCTCGATCCACTTATCTGCCGTAACCTGCCCGAGTGTCGTGATCGTTTTGTTGATTTCCGGCGCATTGTTCCACACCACGCCATCTTCATCCCACGGGGTGCCGGAGCCCTGATAGGTATTGGATGCCACCGAAATGCGGCCGCCGCCGGGGCCACCGTCCGTGACATACAGCCGAAGCCTGGCAGAATTCACCACGCCAATGTCCGTGAGGTCGAATTTCAAAAACGAATGGTAACTCCTGTGGCCGCTGCGGACTCTAAAGGTGGTCTCCGAGCCAAAATTCTCGCTCGGACTGGTCGATTTCACCCGCGCATCCGAAATCGGGGTAAACCTCACCTCACTCGGCAAACCAATCGCCAACTCCACGGTTGCAACGCCGCTCTCTCCCTGGCCATCGCGTGCACGATAGGTAAAGCTGTCTGAGCCCGCGAAATCACTCGCCGGTATGTAAGAAAAGGAGCCATCGCTGTTGAGAGTCAAGTCGCCGTGTGAAGGAAGCCCGACCACCTGCGCCGTCAGCGGGTCCCCATCGACATCGACGTCATTGGCCAAGACCCCCGGAGCCGCGACCTGCAAGACCGAATTCTCATCACCGGTGTAGGCGTCATTGGCGGCCACGGGCAGGTCGTTGACCGGCTCGACCGTTATCGTCACCACCGCCGTATCGCGCTTGCCCCGGCCATCATCTACACCATACGAAAACACATCCTGACCGTTGAAATCCCGTTTCGGCGTATACACAAACGAGCCGTCGCCATCAATATTAACCGAGCCATTGGCAGGGTCGGAGACTTTGAACGCGGTCAGCCGGTCACCATCCGGGTCCAGGTCGTTGTCGAGCACACCGGGCGCCGCCGCTTCCAACCGGGTGTCCTCGTCACCCGTGAACGCGTCATCCTGCGTCACTGGCGGATCGTTCTTGATCTCCGCCACGACAAAATCCGTGGCGCTCGTGCCGGTTCCTGCCGGCGTAACCACGCGAATCCTGCCGCTGGTCGCCCCCCCGGGCACCGTGGCGCTGATTTCGGCATCGGACTGCACACTAAAATCAGCGTTGACGTTATTGAACGAGACCCTGGTTGCGCCGCCAAAGTTGGCGCCAGAGATCGTCACCACTGTACCCGGACCCCCGCTGTCCGGCCGGAAGAAGTCAAGGGTAGGAGGCGGCTGTAAGCCACCGGTCTGCTCAAAGTGCGCCGTAATGTTCTTATCCCGGCTCAGGTTGAGCTTGATCGAGCTCTGGCTGGAAGATGAAGCGCCGCTCCAGCGAGAAAATTCAAATCCAGGCGCAGGCAACGCCTCCAGCTCCACTGGAATATTCTTGAAATATCTGCCGCTCCAGGGCAGGTCGGAATGGGCTACCGTGTTGACACGAACTTGTCCGGCCCCCGGCTCGCTCAGGTTTACCGTCAGCTCAACGATATCCCCCGCGCGGAAAAACGCCTGCACATGCTGCCATTGGATCTCTTCGCGGGTCGTGATGAAATTCCTCACCTCGGCCAGCCCATTGCGCCATTCTGATTCAGGAGCATCCCATCGCTCTGTCTCGATTGAAATATCTGGTTCGATTTCGGCAACAAGCTGATCAAAAACATCGTGAATGTGGTCAGGATGAAGCGTGGTGTTGAGCAAATCGGCAAAGCGGCTCACAAACCGCGCTTTGAAGGTCTTGTTCTCCAGCAACTTTCTCAGATAAATGGTCGCAAACAGTTGCTCCTCAGAATCACTTCCGGAGATGTCCGTCCGCGGGCGAGCTCTGGTCGCCCACTGCAGGGTTTTGATCTTGGAGCGCCTGTAAGTGCTTTCAGAATCCCACAGAATCCAATGCCACTTCCCGTCGTTGCTGCGCTCGCGGTAAAAGAAGTTATTGTTGTGCGGCCAGTCTTTATGTCCTCCATAGATCTGAATAATATTGTAATCGATGAAATTATCCAGATCGATAAGCGCTTGCGCGTCCTCGAATTCACTCGATCCGTCCATGTCATTGTTCTGGAAGAATGCGTACAGCTTCTTCCAGGCTTTAAGGTCGCCTTCCTTGACGTCCGGTGTTTCCTGGAAGGCCCACTCGAGCAAATCCGGGTCATCGACGCCGTAGTTCTGCGTGAGATAGTCATCGTGGATGCGTTCCCGGAACAGGTAGATTCCCCACAGCTCACCGTTGATAAACAGAATGACTGGCTTATGCGCCGATACCTTGCCGCCAATTTCGCCCAGCAGCGTGTGATTGAGCGGGTCCCGCAGGAGCGTCCAGACGTCACTGTCAAAGTACTGATCAAATGTGCCCCCTGAGTGCACCACTAACTGGTCAAATTCCTTAATCTTTTTTTGCTTGAACAGCCTGTAGCGCAACTTGCTCTCGCCATAATCGGTGCGAAAATAGAGCCGCATGGATTTCTTCGGGAACGTACGCGAATGCGCGCCGTGCACACGCACGCCGGCGTTGATTCGAAAACTGCCGCCATCAGGCTCGATCAGATTGACGGAAACCGGTCGCTCCCAGCCCCGGCCTCTCTTCTTCGGATGGGAGAAGATTCCCTTGCTGCCATACAAATGCGGGCGGTCTGTAGCCAATGACAACACGGGGAGATGGCCCTCATAATCGATGACGTAGATGTGGCTGATGTCGTCGCTCACCGGCGTGCTGCCGTCAAAAGCACGCGCGCGAATGACCGTTGTCGAGGAAATGGAGATGGAATTTTTGTATTTGGCGCTCGAATTTGTGACGGCCGACCCGTCTGTGGTGTAACGAATCGCAGCCCCGTCGTCATTGCTGGACAGAGTGACTTCGACTGAGTTGTTGAAAAAGCCGCTGGGTGGCGAGAAATCCACGATAGCACTCGGCGGTAGATTTCTCACATTCGATTCCCCGGGTGTCGGGTGGTCACTGGGTTCAAACTCACCGCTGCCGTCCGGGATGCGGGCCATGGAGACATCCTGGCTTTGCATGCCAAACTTGAAGCCGTCTATGAGCAGACCATCCCCGGCATAGATGCCGACGTACTCTCCGCCGGCGCTGAGCTTGAAATTGGTGTGTAATCGCTTGCCCTTGCTGTCCCGGCGGTCTTTGCCAGAGGCCCACACCAACAGGAACGCTCCGGCATCGAGGTTGACTGCCGGCAGCCGCCAACGATCCTGGTTCTTCTCATCGTCCGTCAACGTCATCCCGTCCAGATTGACCGCGACCTCTCCGAAATTGTAGAGCTCGAGCCAGTCGGAGGAATCGCCATCGTCGTCAAAACTCGTCTCGTCGTTGGAGGCCAGAAACTCATTGACGACAATCGGGGGTCTCTCTACGGACGGGGGTGCGATGACGTTTGCTTCGGCCGGCGTGACAATCGTCGTCAATTGGAAGTCACCACTGCCATTGGGAGAGCGCGACATGGAGATATCGTCCCGTTGTCCACCAAACGTCAACGAGTCGACCACATTGCCAGAGGGGTCATAAAGGCCGATGAAATCCCCCCCTCTGTTTAGCTTGAACGTGGTGTGAAGCTCACGGCGGGTCATATCTTTGCCAGACGCCCAAACGATCAGATACTCCCCGGGAGACAACGCAACTGAAGGGAATGTCCATTGCGCCGGGTCTTGTGGATCATCGGTGATCGTGAACCCGGCCAGGTCGATCTGTTGGCTACCTGCGTTGTATAGCTCTATCCAATCGGAGGACTCACCGCTCTGGTCGAAAAGGATGGTTTTGTTGCCAGCCAGAAACTCATTGATAACCAATGTCTGGGCAGAAATCGACCTCGGCCAGATGCAAAAAAGCAAAACAACGGTTAGAAAAGCGATATTTCGGGTGCCAGGCGGGTACCGTCTTTTTTCCATCTCTCGTGCTCATCCGTCTGAAGGTAAGCTGCACTTGCCTAAATCTTATGGAGGAGAAACCAGATGAAATGCTCTTCTTAACCAGTACCATCAGGCGCACACGGATACAGAAAATTCAGAAGCAAATTCTGACCAGATTTTCAGATAAATTAATAGGATTACAGCCACCCACAAGGGGTGGCGGCTACGTGGAGGCGACAAGTGACGGAGCAACGCCCATCAGGTAGATCAGGTAACCATGCCCCATTCTATTTTTGCAGGATGACTTTGCTGCTCAGGGCTGCACGGCCTGCAACCCGCAAGTGCAGAAAATAGATGCCTGAGGAAACGTCGACGCCAAACTTGTCCCGGCCGTCCCAGCGGACTATCTTGAAACCAGGACTTTGCTCAGCATCCACCAGCTCTTTCACCACCTGGCCTTTCAGATTGAAAACCAGAAGCGTGACTCTTGCCCTTTCCGGCAGAGCGTACTTTATCGTCGTTTCGGCGTTGAATGGATTGGGGTAATTGGGATAGAGAGCAGTGGTTTCAGGCAAGATCGCGTCATTGGCAGGGTGGGTCATCGCAAGGCGTGGGTCGGCCATCCGCTGAGACGCGGGCGAGGTCACGACCACCAATTCCGGCGGGTGGCTCCCTTCCTTTGAGCTGTAAAAAACACTATTCGACACCGCGTTCGTCAGGCCAAAGCTGTAGATGCCATCGGCGAGGATGGCTGCGGTCACATCGAGCTCGACCCAGGCATCGAGGGTCACGGAACCAGCAGAGGCCAGGGGGGCGCCCGTGATCTCCGGGGCGTTGCCCCAGGTTAGCGTGCTCTCGCTCCAGGGCAGGCCGGAATCAGGATGTGAATTCGAAACCAAATAGACGGTGCCACCATCCGGGCTGACATCCGTGACATAGAGACGCAGCTTCGCCTGCTGCACGCTCCCCACTATCCCGCTCACGTCAAATTTCAGATAGCTGTTGTAGCTGGTCGAGCCATTACGAAGCCTCACGATATCCCGGGTGCCATAGTTGGTTGTCAGCCGGGTGGATTTGACATACGCGTCATCGGTCGGCGTAAACGTCAGAGAGGCCCCACCCGCGCCGGAGGTGACGGTGCCGGTCAGCGCCACGGCAAACGGATTTTCATCGGGGTCATTGCTGGTGATTTGCAGGACGGCACTCCTGGCGCCAACGGAGCCGGGTGCAAAGCTGATTTCAAGATTTCTTGCCTGGCCGGGAAGGAGGGTAAACACGCCACCGCCGGTGACACCAAATTCGGCGGCATCGGCGCCGGTCAAATCTGTGGCGCTGACCAGCAAATCAGCCGATCCTGCATTGCGAACCTCGAGGGTACGGGATGAGCCTGACCCCACCACCACATCGCCAAAATCGACCGAGCCGGGAACCACCGACAGGTCGGGAACCGGCGTCTGCGTGCCCCCCGCGCTGGCGCGGATTTCCACACCGACGGCCGCCCAGTCGACTGCCTTGTTGAAGGAGCCCTCCAACACGACATTCGAAGGTGTTGCAACGAGCTGGTCTTGCACGGCCACGCCGGAAACACTGCCACCGCTGCCGGCGTGAATCTCACCGCGCTCGCTGTACGCCGGTCCAGCCGTGTGCTGCTTGTTGCGCAGCGCAGCCGCGCCAAATACGACCGAACCGTTTGCGGCTGTGCTGAGGAGCAATCCATAGGACGGGCTGTCCGTGCCGCCAGAACATCCGCCGTCGCGCCCGTTCGAGTTTCCTGCAACCATGCTGCCGATCGGATCCACAGGGTCCGCGCCGGAATACCGGCTGACCGAAATGACCGAGCTGGCCACGGCGGCTGACAGGGTTGCCGTCACTGGACCCGCGCCTGCCGGCACGCCAACTGCTTGCCAGACTTCAACCATCGTGACCCCGCGGCCCGAACACTGGGTGCTCACCCGCGTCCAGGTCCCGCCGAGACCCGCGACGGAAACGACTTCCGCACGCGGCCGGGTGGAGATGGCCGCAAGATAAAAGTCGCCAGCAACACCACTCAAGCTGGCCGACGTGGTCACGGCGTTGCTGTTCAAGGCGCGGCCATTCTGGGTCTCCTGAAAGCCGACTTCCCCGCCGCCTGCTGGCGCTTCCACCCCCGTGCCTGACAGAGGCAGGGTAAAGGGCGACTCATCAGCATCATTGCTCGTGATCTGCACCGCCGCGCTTTTCGCCCCGATCGAGCCAGGCGAAAAGCTGACGGACAGGGCGTGACTCTGGCCCGGCGCCAGAGTAAACGCCCCGCCGCCGCTGGAAATATTAAACTCAGTCGCGTTTACGCCGGTCAGGCTCGTGGCGCTCACGGTCAGCCCCGCTGTGCCGTCGTTGCGGACTTCGAAAAGATGAGTGGCACTTGCGCCGATGACGATCCCGCCAAAATCAAACGAAGCTGGAATGACCGTGATGTCTGGCTCAGGGGAGGCGACGCCACTGCCGCTCAAAGCCACCGAAAAGGGCGATTCGTCCGGGTCGTTGCTGCTGATCTGCACCGCCGCGCTTTTCGCCCCGATCGAGCCAGGCGAAAAGCTGACGGACAGGGCGTGACTCTGGCCCGGCGCCAGAGTAAACGCCCCGCCGCCGCTGGAAATATTAAACTCAGTCGCGTTTACGCCGGTCAGGCTCGTGGCGCTCACATCCAGGCTGGCCGTGCCGTCATTCCTGATTTGAAAACTCTGAGTCGCGCTCGTGCCCGTCACGACACTGCCAAAATCAAAAGAAGACGGAGTGACCGTGATGTCTGGCGCAGGCGAAGCGATGCCCGTGCCGCTCAAAGCGACGGAGAAGGGAGATTCGTCCGGATCGGTGCTCGTGATTTGCACCGCCGCGCTTTTCGCCCCGATCGAGCCAGGCGAAAAGCTGACGGACAGGG
>JBHHXT010000067.1:0-21947 GCA_046757165.1 bacterium
TACAACTTCATCAACAGTGAAATACTCGTTATGGCGTATGATGGCAAAACCAACGCTGCGCGTGACTCTCTCGCCATTCTCCATGACGAAGACAAGTTCTTTTCTTTCCTCCAGAATGCCAATTTGTTGCAGAGCTGATCCAGAAATCCAGGTATATTCGCTTCCTGTATCTACAAGGATTTTGGGAATCTTCACCGACTTGCCGCGGTCCGCAAAGTTCTCGATTTCGCAGTGTGTAAAAAAAGTGCCCATCGCCTCTGTACCATTATTCGTGTAGTTAGTCAAAACACGGTCACAGACCGTGTTGGATCAGTTCTGGCGCCATTCCCTGGGATTGCTCAATACTCTTGCTTCTGTCGCTGAATCTTTTCTTGCAGCAGAATCAATCCCTGAATGACCGTTTCCGGCCGCGGCGGACAGCCAGGAATGTAGACGTCCACCGGCAGGATGGTGTCTATGCCGACCACGGTTGCATAATCATCATAGAACCCGCCAGTGCAGGTGCAGACGCCAAATGCTACCACATATTTCGGCTCGCACATCTGGTCGTACACGCGGCGCAAGACCGGCGCGATCTTCTGGCTCACAGTGCCGACGCACATGAGCATGTCTGCCTGGCGCGGAGAGAATCTCGGAAAAGCAGCGCCAAACCGGTCCAGATCGTAGTGCGATGAGGCCACGGACATGTACTCCATGCCACAGCAAGCCGTCACGAAGGGATACGGGAACAGCGAATACTTCCTGGCCCAACCAATCGCCCGATCGAGCCGGGTCGTGATCAGGTTATCGCCCCCCAAAAAGTTTCTCAGTCCCATCGAAATGCTCCCCTTTGCCAGGCATAGACCAAGCCCAGAACCAGGACGCCAATGAACATTGTCATGGAAACCAGGCCTGCCACCCCGAGTTTCTGAAACACCACAGACCAGGGAAAAAGGAAAACGATTTCGATATCGAACAAGACGAAGAGAATCGCAATGGTATAAAACTTGATGGAAAATCCGCTGTCAGGCGTGGAAATGGCGATGTTGCCACATTCGAACGGTTCGCTTTTGCCGGGGTTGCTTTTCTTCGGGCCGAGCCACTGCGACAACCCGAGCAGAACCGCGACCACGGCGCCAGCTCCGAGAAACATGATCAAAACAGCGATGAGCTCGTCCATGATCTCACCTGACCTCTTTGTCCGCCTTCAAGAGCTGCATGAATTCGTTGATGGTTTGAAATTCCTCCATCTGCCACACCGCCCGCTTGATCTCCTTTTGCTTCGCCTCGGAAAGCACTGGCGTGCACAGACTGCGAAACTTGTTGTCCAGGTCTTGCTCACTCATCGGCTCGCGCGGATCGCCTTTCGGATAATCGAGCTGCGCTGAGTGCTCCTGCCCGTTCTTGAGACGAATCGTCACCTTCGACGGCTGCTTCGCCGGAAACATCTTTTCGAACGCCTCACTCGCCTCCCCTTTTATCCTGGGCAAAACAGTCTTTATCTGTGCATCTTGAATACGGTCCTCTTCAAACTGGTCGGTGGTAATCTGCCGGTAAACGATGGCAGCGGCAATGCAGTAAGGCAGGCTGTGGTCTGCCGTTTCGCGCGAGGTCGGGCGGTATTTTTCCGTGTCGAACAGAATATCGACCGCCCGGGCGATGGTCGTGACCGTGACTTCCTCGATCTCCTGCGGCTGAATGTCGTTCTCGATGACCACCTTTAGCGTCGCTGAGATGTGGGTATGGGTCAAAGCTTCGGTCGGAAACGCTTTCATGGAGCAGTCGAGGATCTTGAAGCGCTCCCCCAGGTTTGCCACCAGTTTGGAGGGGTCCCAGTCCGGGCCGAGCGTCTGCATCAAACCTTCTTTACCCTCGAAGATCTGCTCGGTGCCGGTGTACCCCTGCTGTGCCATCAAGGCCGCCATGACACCGCTTTGCGCCGCCAGCGGATCGACGGTATTCTTCATCATGGTCAACTTGCCTGCGGTGACAGCTCCCAGGGTCAGATTGTGAGCGCCGGAGATGCCGATGGCATGCACCATCTGGTCCTCGTTGAGTCCCAACAGGTAACCGGCGACGATGGGCGAAACAAACTGCGTCAGCGTGGCATGATGCCACTTGCGTTCCCGGATCCCGGGGACAGCGAACTCGCACAGCCGCATTTCAAATTCATAGGCCAGGACGATGGCCCCGATCACCTCCTGCACTGATTTGCCCTCCCGTTCGCCCACCGCCAGCGCAACGGGAATGATGTCGCTGGGATGGCTCGGATCTTCCTTCCAGTAGATGTCGTTGAAATCCAGGGCACGAACCATCAGGCTGTTCAAAAAGGTGGCGTTGAAGGCGGGTATTTTTTCACCGCTGCCAATCACCGTCGCCTCCGGCTTCCCACCCATGTCGGCGTAGATGTTCCTGATGATTTTGACATCATGCGTCGTGGTGCCCCCATAAGCACAAGCGATGGAATCGTAGAGAAAGCGTTTCACTTCCGTTACGACTTCATCCGGTAAATCTTCGTATTTCAGACCTAAAGAGAATTCTGCAATTTGTCTCGAGATGGACTTCATGGGGTATTCACCTTTCTTCGCTTAACTCAGACACTATCCGAAAGTAATAGGTACATAACGACGAACAGGTTCCAAGGGGCTGTCCCCAAAGCCCCGAAATGTCATTCCGACCGAAGGGAGGAATCTGACTGTCCACCAATCGTAGGATTTTGGAAAACAATTGTTTACACCACAGTCCCTTGCCCTAAGAGATTTCTCGCATTCGCTCGAAATGACAGGAACAGGGGCCTTTTTGGACAGCCCCTTTGGTGTCCTGCCTGCACCCAGGGCCTCAGCCTCAGCTACACGGTCAGAGACCGTGTAGGATCAGTCTTTGAGCATTCAGCCTAAAGCTTGCGTGCCACTTCCTCCGCCACTTCGAGCGTTGTGGAGGTTCCGCCCATGTCGTAGGTCTTGACTTTCCCTTCTCTGATAACCGTCGCAATGGCGCTTTCTAACTTTTCGGACAGCTCGAGCTCCCCCAGCCATTGCAGCATCAGCTTTGCGGTCAGGAGCATGGCCATGGGGTTGACCTTATGCTGACCGGCATATTTCGGGGCAGAGCCATGTGTCGGCTCGAAAACCCCGTAGGCGTCGCCGAGGTTGCCGCTGGAGGCAAACCCGAGCCCACCGACGAGTTGTGCACACAGATCAGATATGATGTCACCGAACATGTTGGTTGCCACCAGGACGCCGTAGTCCTGCGGATTCTTGATGAGCCACATGCACATGGCATCGATATTGGTCTCCCACAGCTCGATGCCGGGATAGTTCTGCGCAACTTTGCGTGCTTCCCGCAAGACCAGCCCGCCGGTTTCGCGCAAAACATTGGGCTTTTCAACAATGGTCACACTCTTGTAGCCATGCTTTTTGGCATACTCAAACGCCCGGGTGACAATGTTGCGGGAGGCCCTTTTTGTATTGACTCGCAAGGAGACCGCGATTTCATCCAGCGGCGTTTGGCCGAAGCGTTTCATCTTAGGCGAATGACGCGAAATGACCTCCATCACCTCGCCCGGCAATGGATGAAACTCGATGCCGACGTACAAATCTTCCGTGTTCTCGCGAAAGACCACCAGGTCGATGTCATCACGATAGTTCAATGGATTGCCCGGATAGGCTTTGCACGGGCGCAGATTCGTATGCAGGTTGAACTCCTGACGCAAGCGGACGATGGGGCTGGAATAGACCAACCCTCTGTCCTGTAATTCGTGCACCAGTTCTTTCTGTGCCTCTTCTTTCGGTTTTGAGGTGATGGCGCCGAACAGGCAGGCGTCGGTGTTTTTGAGCAGCTCGATTGTTCTGGCAGGCAAAGGGTCGCCTTCCGCCCTCCAGAACTCCCAGCCGATATCACCGTGCTGGTAGTCCCCATTGAACTCGAGCGCATCCAAAACGATTCTGGCAGCCTCCATTACGTCATGTCCGACGCCGTCTCCTGGTAACCATGCTATTTTGTACTTTGCCATCTTCTCCTGTCCGGGCACTTTACTTGCCGGGTTTCTGTTTCAGTTTACCTGCCGCGGGGTCGACAATGTTCATTGTTTTCTGCTTTTCCAGGGCATGCTCGAGAATCAAGTCATCCATATGCTTGTTTGCTTCTTCCATGGTTTTGAATTTGAAAACCCCCCGCGGATAACTGACAGGATTGAGGTTCTGAGCGAACTCCCAGAGCATCCCAAGTTGATCATAATACTGCTGGTCAGGGTTGAGGCACCACAAGGCTTCTTCGGCCTCACGTAGCGATCTGTATTTGTACACGGGCATTACTTTGACTTCCTCCTTTTCTCCAACAGCCTTTGCAGGCTGTACGCATCCGCCTTATCGTGCAGGCGTACCGTATCTCTCTTCATGCTTATGAGAGTTTCGGGTCTGGCAATTCTAATTTTTATGCCATTATCTTCAAGCTCCTCCCATTCCAAATTCTCGTAGGTGAAGACCTCTCCGAGTCGAAATAATATGTCAATGTAAAACCCTGCCGGTGTCCCGTAGCGAATAACAGGATAATCTGCATCTTCCTCGAGCGTGATCTCATCGATGCTTTCATCGTCGAATACCGTGTGAAGGGCTTGCCTTAGCCGGGCAAGGTTCTCGGAATCCTGCTTCACAAAGATATCCAAATCCTTTGTAAACCTGTTGATGCCATGGTAGTTGATGGCGACCCCGCCTACGAGTATATACTCAACATCGAATTTATGCAACGCCCTGAGAATTTCTTTGTAATAGTCAAAATTCGTCATGATTTGAGAGCACCTTCTGTCTACCGCACCAAATCAAAATCAATAAAATCCGCGTGATGCAAGATAATCGCCTCGGCCGAGCGGGGAAAATGGTCTCCTTCCTTCGAGTGCACGGCCACGATGTGCATGACTTCCTCCGGGATGTCATACTTGAAGCACAGCCCCACGCCACTAAACGGGTGGCGCAGATATTTGCCGTGCTTGCTTTTGACCACGTTGCCGTTTTCCTTGTCGTACTCGTAGAGCTTGCCCACGTCCGCGAGCAGGGCGCCGGCGATCAGGTGGTCGCGGTTGACGGGGGTCTTTCTGTCGCCGTATGCCTCTGTCAGGACGTTATCGCACGCGACACACATTTTGCAGACCGTCCGGACGTGCTCCAGATACGTTATTTTGACATTATCCGCCAAAAGCGTAAAGGGAATCTTCAACAACTCTTCCGCACTCCAGTTTCGGTAGTTCGTGGCTTCGACCCAGACGGCAATCGTGTTCTCGCGCAGTTTTTCGTCTTCGATGAGATTGAATTCAGGGATGATTTCCAACAAAGTGGTTCTGTCCATCTCAGTCTCCTTTTCGTCGCTCAGATGGTCCTGTCATCCGGACCGTCGTATTCGTGGTCTTGCGGGTGAATCGGCCGCATCGGCTTTTGCCGGGTGCGCTCTTCGTGGGCATGGGCGACCAGCCCCGGCACCCTCGCTATCATGAAAAAGGCATTCGCCAGCTCGGGTGAGAAATCCAGTTCGCACAAGACAGCCGCGATCGCCCCATCAACGTTGATGGGGAGTTTTTTGCCACTCTGACTTACAAGCTCACCCTCGATTGTTTGTGCTATTTTGATGAATGTCTCTCCGATGTTCAATTCGTGTGCCAATTCAAACAGCCTGTGACTTCTTGGATCCTGCGTATGCAGACGATGGCCAAATCCGGAGATGCGCCGGCCGATTTGCCGGTACTCTTTAACGATCTCTTGCGCCGCCACACCAATTGAGATCTGCCTGGCCTTGACCTTATCCTGCGTTTGCAGCAGAACGCCCATGCAATCCTCGATGGCGCCTCCGTGAAATCTCGAGATGGCAAGAATGCCGCTTGCCACGGCCGCGTTTAACGGCGCACCTGTCGAGGCCACGGTAACGGCCGTCAGCGCCGAAGGGGGTGTGGCCCCATGGTCGATTGAAGAGACCAGAACCGCATCGATCATCTTGCCAACGTTGTCTGTCGGCAGCTCTCCTTTCAACGCCAGATAGACACCTTGCCCAAATGAAATGCGCCCCATGAGCTCATCCACACGATAGCCACGCAGACGAACCTCATTTGCTCTAATCTTCGTTATCGCAGTTTTCCAGTGTAACTGACTCATTGTATCCCCTCTGTTTCGTTATCCATTATCATGGAACCTTTGCGAGTTTTGCGCCTTTGCGGTTCATAACTTTATTGCGGCTTTGCCGCACCAGGTTCAATGCTGTTATGTGAATCTCAAAAGACACAGTTGTCCCGGCTTCTTTCGTAATGTAAGGGTCATTGGCTTACCGCCGCCAGAACCCCGGCAGTCACCTGCGGGATGTCATCAAAGTTGTCGACCATGTGCGCTCCGACTTCTTGCAGACGTCCCACCTTGCTCGCGTGAGTCCCACGGTTGCCTTCCACAATCGCGCCGGCGTGCGAAAAACGCGTGCCCGATTGCGCCGCTTTGCCACCGATAAATGCAATCAGCGGCTTGGTAAACTGCCCGGTGGCGATCAGATCCGCAACCTGCTCCTCTTGTGTGGTGCCGATCTCACCGAACATGACGACGGCTTCCGTGTCCTCGTCACGCTGGAAGAGCTTGACGGCTTCAGGATGGGGCAGGCCAACGATGGCATCCCCGCCGACATGCACGATGGTACTCAAACCAATGCCATTCTTGCTCAGGTAGTAAGCGATAGATGACGTAATGCCGCCGCTTCGCGAGGTGACGCCAACGTGCCCCTTCCGGAACCACTGCCGGGCGGTCTGCGCTCGCCCCCCGATCATGCCCAGAACAGCCTTGCCGACACTCAGCAAGCCAAGCGTGTTAGGACCGACAAACCGTGCCCCGTTCAATTCGGCTGCATGCGCGATTTCCAGAACATCATAGATGGGCACGCGGTCCGGCACGAGCACCAGCAGCTTTATACCGGCGTCGATGGCCTCCAGCGCAGCGTTTTTCACCAGTGGAGCGGGGACAAAAATCACCGAGGTGTCGACCGCTGTGTTCTCGGTCGCTTCCTGTACAGTATCGAAAACAGGCACGTCCAGCACCGTTTGGTTGCCTTTGCCCGGCGTCACGCCGGCCACGACATTCGTGCCGTACTCCATCATCAGCTTGGCGCGTGCCTGCCCTTCACGACCTGTGATGCCCTGCACCAGCACTTTGTTGTTTTCATCAACGAGAATCGACATCAGGCCACCTGCGCGCGGTATTCATTCAAACCAGGAATCGGCAAATCGATATAGGCCCCGCGTTTGCCGTGATAGAGACACTCCATCTCGCACGCGAGACACTCGATGCACTTGCCTGCCTTTGCTTCCTCAGCCGGAATCGCGAGAAGCGGCACCCCGTCTTCGACTTTCAGAATTTCGGGGATGCAACTTTCGACGCACACCTTGTGGTCACATTCCTTGCAGGTGCCATGGTCGAAGGTGATGGTGCCGGTCAGGGTCGCAAAGGAATACGGCTGTTCGCAGGTCGGTCTCACAAAGGCTTCATCCGGGTCAGGCGCGAGTTTGTGCTGATCCACAAGATGCCGCAGTCTTTCGGCGCAGAAATCGGCCGAATCGTCCTTTTTGTAGCCTTCCACCGGCGCGGGCAGATGTTTTGTGCAGGTCGTCAGAATGTCGATCGCCCGGTCCTCAGAATTGCCCCCGAGTCGAATCACGGCAGGAATCGAAAGATTTTCCTCCACAAACGCCTTTGCCAACCCACGAGCGGAATGGAATTGCTCCTGACTCGCAACGCCGGAGCCGGAGCCGAAGTAGCCATCGATGTTCTTTTGGGAAAGAATGATTTTGGCGGCGCGATAGACTTTCGAAGCCGCCGGATTGCCGCTGGTGTCGGTAAAATTGGCCAGTTTGAACCCCTTTGCGTGCACGGCGTCCATCGACATCATGGAGCCGCCGCCGCCAGCGCCGTGGAACCCGATATAGCCTCCGCCCTTCTGAAATTCTTCTTCCATTTGAATAAAATAGAACGTGCCGCGATAGTCGTCCTTTTCGACATCGTAGGCGATCTTGTCCAGTACCGAGGGCGGCCGGTTGAGCTCACGAGCGATCTCGATGTCGAGCTCCGGGTGACGAAACACGGCGTAATCGTCCACGGCGATGCGGCAATCTGCGGCCATGACCTCGTTGTCTTCGGTCAGCACGAGCGGGTTGATTTCCGCGGAGCGCGCTTCGACCTTGCGGGCTGCTTGCCACAACTTGACCAGAACGCCGGCCAACTGCATCTGCCGCTTGCCGTGAATGCCGGTTTGTCGAACCAGATTGCGCGCCTGGTAGTCCCGCAAGCCAGTGGCAATGTCGATCTCCATCCTGGCCACTTTGTCGGGATGTTCAGCCGCGATCTCCTCGATGCCGCTGCCGCCCATCGAGCTGAAGATCATGACTGGACGGCGGGCGGAGTCATCGATCACAATGCCGGCGTAGAACTCCTGCCTGATTCTGATTTGTTCTTCAACCAGGACCTTGTCGATGACGAAATCCTCGACTCGCCGTCCAAAAAGCTTTTCTGACTTTGATTTTGCCTCTGCTGCTGAAGCCGCGAACTGAATGCCACCGAATGCGGCGCGTTTGGTGGACCACACCTGTGCTTTGACGACCACCGGCGTGTTGAGGGCCTCTGCCACCTTGAAAACCTCGTCAGGGCTCTTCGCGAGCTGGCCTTTGGGGGTCGGTATTCTGAAGTCCAGAAGAATTTGCTTCCCCTGGTGTTCGTGAAGTCGTGCCATGCTACCTCAGGAAATAGAGTCAGGGATTCCCACGGATGCCGGAAGGCTGGCTTCTGTGTTCAGAAAGTCTTCGATCCTGGCCTCCCTGAAATCAATTCCAAATACCTGGCTAAAATTCTCTGCAATCTTTGACCGCACCTCGATAAAACTGGGCTGGCGACTCAGCAGTTTGTGCATCGAGGTGACGGGCTTGTCGACGATGCCGCATGGCACGATGTGCCCAAAGTAGGTCAAGTTGGTACTGACGTTCAGTGCAAAACCGTGCATGGTCACCCAACGGCTCACTTTGACGCCGATGGCGGCGATCTTCTCTTCCGCCACCCAGACGCCCGTTAACCCCTCTACCCTGCCCGCTGAGATGTCATATTCAGCCAGCGTCCGAATGATGACTTCCTCCAGATCGCGCAGGAACCGGTGGACGTCAAGATAGTAGTTGTGCAGGTCCAGAATCGGGTAGCCGACGATTTGCCCCGGTCCGTGGTAGGTGATATCCCCGCCACGATCGATGCGATACACCTGGATACCGCTTTCGTTGAGCCGTTTTTCATCGGTCACAAGATTGGATTCCTGGCCTGATTTGCCAATCGTGTACGTATGCGGATGCTCGGTCAAAATCAGCGTGTCAGTGCCCGTGCCACGAACAAGGTCTTGATGCAGGCGCTTCTGCAGATTCCAGGCGTCCTGGTAGTCGAGCTGATGGGTTTTGAGCAAGATTCCGTGCGTCATGAGACCTCAAATATGAATGGCTTCTCCCAGCGCATCTCCGGCCGCCTCCATGATTGCCTCGGACAGCGTCGGATGTGCGTGCACCGTCTTCAGCACTTCCGTGTAGGTTGTTTCGAGCGCCCTGGCCAGGCCGAGCTCGGCAATCATGTCCGTCGCTTCCACGCCAATAATGTGCGCGCCAAGAAGCTCGCCGTACTGTTCATCGAAAACCAGTTTTACCATCCCTTCGGTTTCGCCGACGGCAATGGATTTGCCATTGGCCCGGAAGGGGAAGCGGCCCACTTTCACTTTGTGGCCGGCTGCAATCGCTTTCTTCTCAGTCATGCCTACGCTGGCGATCTGCGGTTGACAGTAGGTACAGCTTGGAATATTCGAATAGTCCACCGGCGCCGGAGCGTGACCTGCCAGGCTTTCCACCAAATAAATCGCTTCTGCTGAAGCCACGTGCGCCAGCAGCGGTGGGCCGATGACATCTCCAATCGCGTAAATGCCCTCGACGTTGGTGCGGTAGGTCTCATCGACTTTGATGAAGCTCTTTTCTGTCTTAACGCCAACATTTTCGAGGCCAAGACCCTCGGTCAGCCCGCCAAAGCCCACGGCGATCAGAGCCACCTCCCCCACGAGGTCTTTGGAAGAACCATCTTTGCCGCCCACGGTGACGGTCACGCCTTTGGCCGTTTTCTTCACCGCCTCAACTTTGGTGTCGGTCAAAATGTCTATTTTGCGTTTCTTGAAATTCCGCTGCAAGATGTCGACGACCTCGCTGTCTTCAAAAGGCAGGATGTGCGGCAACATCTCCACGATGGTGCATTTGACGCCAAACGCGTTGTAAAAATAAGCGAATTCAACCCCGATCGGGCCGCCCCCGATGATGATGATCGACCTGGGCAGCTTGTCAAGTGCCAGCGCCTCCCGGCTGGAGATCACTTTCTTTTGGTCGATTTGCACGCCCGGCAGGGAGCGCGTCACCCCTCCGGTGGCGACCACGATGGTCCTGGCGTTGACCGCGGTCGTGACCTTGCCCGAGTCGGAAACCTCCACCACCCCTTTCCTGGCTATCATGCCAGTGCCGGAAATGTGGGTCACCTTGTTTTTCCGCATCAGAAACGCCACGCCTTTGCTGAGCTTGTCAGCCGCATTGCGGCTGCGCTTGATGATTTTCTTTGCGTCAAATTTGACCTCCCCGACCTGAATGCCATAGGCATCCGCTTCCTGGACCAGACGGTAGACCTCAGCACTACGCAGGAGTGCCTTGCTCGGGATGCATCCCCAGTTCAAGCAAAGTCCCCCAAGTCTCTCCTTTTCGACAACGCACACTTTCATCCCCAATTGCGATGCCCGGATGGCGGCGACATAGCCGCCAGGCCCCCCTCCGATGACTGCCAGGTCAACGTTTTCCGTTTTTGTCATTTAGAATGTTTCCTATGATTTTGGCCCCATGGTTGCGAGAGTTCTCGATAAACACCTTGCTGCCGTCGGAGCCCGCCGTGATGACCCCCGCAATATAAACACCCGGCACGTTAGTTTCAAGCGTATTCGGATCGTGCACCGCCGTGTATTCTGACCGCAGCTCGATCCCGATCTGCGTCAGGAATCTGGTATCCGGGTTGTATCCGGTCATGGCCAGGACAAGATCATTTTCGAGCTCCTGAGTCGTGCCGTCCTTTCTAAGAACGACGATGCTCTCGTCCCGTATTTCCATCACAACTGTGTTGAACAGCGCTCGAATCTTCCCGGCCCTGATCCGGTTCTCGATGTCCGGCAGAATCCAGTACTTGACAGAGCTTCCGAACGTCTCGCGGCGGTGAATGAGCGTCACCTCGGCTCCATTCTTGTACAAGTCGAGCGCAGCTTCAACAGCCGAGTTTTTGCCGCCGATGACCGCCACTTTTTTTCTGTAATAGGGATGCGGTTCAGTGTAGTAGTGGCTAACCTTGTCGAGGTCTTCACCGGGGACGCCCATCATGTTGGGCGTATCGTACTGTCCGGTTGCGATGGCCAGATTTTTCGTCTGGTACGCCCTTCCTTTGCTCGTGGTGAGGGTGAAACCGCCCTTCTGGCCGCTGACGGACTCCACGCGCTCGAAGAGATGGATGTTCAGGTCATAATGCTCACTGACGATGCGGTAGTACTTGAGCAAGTCCGAACGGGTGGGTTTTTCCGTTGCGACAATGAACGGGATGCCGCCAATTTCAAGCAAGTCTGGCGTTGAAAACAAAATGAGATGGGTAGGAAAGTTGAAAATCGAATTGACCAGACAGCCCTTCTCGAGCACCAGGTAATCCAGGTTGTTCTTCTTCGCGTCTATCGCGCACGCAAGGCCAGCCGGCCCGGCTCCGATGATCACGACGTCGTTTACCTTGTTATCGACAAGCACTGAGTCGATGCGATCCTTTCTTTTTCTGCTTGAGCATTGTTTCTGAACGAGTCAGTTGTGATTGCGAAACCATCAATTCAAAACATCGCGGGGGTCCGTGATCACACCACGCACAGCTGTCGCGGCTGCCACAGCCGGACTGACCAGATAAACCTGTGCCGAAGTGTGACCGTTTCTGCCGACAAAGTTGCGATTCGTGGTGAACACCCCGACCTCGTTTTCTGCCATCACGCCCATATGGGCGCCAAAGCACGCCCCGCAGGTCGGCGGGCCGATGGAGGCGCCTGCCTGGTGGAAGATCTCAGCCAGACCCTCGGTCAGCATCTGGTGGTAGATCTGCTCAGTGGCGGGCACCACCACCATGCGCGTCTTATCGTGCACTTTCTTGCCTTTCAGCACACGCGCCGCGATCCTGAGATCTTCGATCTTGCCATTCGTACACGAGCCGATGTAAACCTGATCGACCGCAACCGGTTCTGCCTGCGAGACCGGAACAACGTTGCCGGGCAGGTTGGGGCAGGCAACCATGGGCTGCAGCTCGCTCACATCATAGTTGAGCTCCTGGCAATAAACAGCATCGTCATCCGGCTGGAAAAACATCCATTCTTCCTCCTGCTTCGTTGCCCGGCCTTGCAGGTACGCCCGGGTGGTTTTGTCGGCGATAACCACGCCGTTCTTGCCGCCGCACTCAATCGTCATGTTGGCAAAAACAAACCGGTCATACATGGGCATGTCCTCGATGGTCGCGCCACCGAATTCCAGGGCTTTGTAGGTCCCCCCTTCTATGCCTAAATCGCGACAAACCAGCAGCATCATGTCCTTGGCCGACACCCATTCCGGCAGCACGCCGGTAAACCGAATCTTGATGGATTCCGGTACGCGCAGCCAGGTTTCGCCCAGGACCCAGGCGGCGGCCATGTCTGTACTGCCCACGCCGGTCGCAAAACAGCCCAGCCCGCCGTACGTGGTGCTGTGGGAATCGGCGCCAAGCACGACGTCGCCAGGATGAATCAGCCCCTGCTCCGGCAGCAACTGGTGCGAGATGCCTGATCGACCCACTTCGTAGTAATATTTGATGCCTTGTTCACGGGCAAAATTGCGCATCATCTTGGAAAACTCGGCAGACTTGATGTCCTTGGCCGGGACCAGGTGGTCGTGAACGAGCGGCACCTTTTCGGGATGGAAAACCTTTTCGCCTCCCATTTCCTGGAAGACCTTTATCGTCAGAGGCGAGGAAATATCCGTCGCCATCGCTATATCTATTTTGACAATAACAAGATCGCCTGGCCCGACTTGCTTCAAACCAGCACGATTTGCCAGAATCTTTTCGGTCAAGGTCATGCCCATGTGCTAAACCTTTGCTTTTGGTGAGTGCAGCGAGCGCTACCGAATTGACGAAACTTTCCACCGCGTTCCGAATTATTCAGGATGTCTGAGTTCTGACAAGAAAACGGTTGCACAACCAAACCGTGCAGAATCGAACCACGCAGTTTCTTATGAACACAAACAACCGATTTGGTTATGAAACGCCCAAGTATAGCGAAATTCACGGTAAATTTCAAGTGGTATTTTCCGGTCCGCCCCGGGCGAGAAAATAATTGACAAGGTGTCTTGAAATGCTATATTGGTTTCCCAAACCCGGGAGGATGAAAAATCAAAGTGAAAAACAGATTCAACAGACTTACCTCAAAAGAATGGCTGCCGTTTCAGAAATCGTGGTTTCGATTTAGTGGGCTGGAGAAGCTGTACGAACAGAATCTTCGCTTTTTCACCCTGCCGCAGGAGAGTCCGGCATCGGTCTTCTTCCATGGCCGGCAAGAAGACAGGCAGATCCTGGAGCAAGTGGCAAGAAGAAACGGTTGTGACATCACCACGGACGTCAATCCGCCCATCAACTTCGCCCTGATCGACCTGCTTGAGATTGTGGGTCAGGAAACCTCTGAGACCGACTATGAAAAAACCAAAACCGAAGTGCTCGGGCTCGTTTCGAAGCTGTACCACTGTCTCGACCATCGCCGGTTTCTGGCTGTGTTTGTCCGCAACGTCGCGGTTGGGAACCGGTTCTATCCTTACGCCTGGGACCTGGCCAAATCCATGGCTGAAATCCTTTCGCTCAAAGACGAAAAGATCGGCTGCCTGGACAGGGGGACGCGGGCGCAGGAGCAGAATTATTTCACGACCCGGCAGAATGTCATCTATTGCCTCTATTTCCGCAAGGACGAACAGGCGGCCGGACCGCAGGGCAGCCACAAAACCGGCCTGTTTCACAGGACTACGCAGGAGCACACCTCGCTCACATTCAGTCCGCTGGAGAGCTGGTATGTTCTGAAGCCACAGCCGCGCAAGAAAAACGAGATCCTGCATCCGGCGAAATACCCGGAAGACCTGGTCGACCTTTTCGTGCAGGCCTTCACCCGGGAGCAGGACACGGTTTTTGATCCCATGTGTGGAACCGGAAGCACCCAGCTCGGCGCTTTGCGAAACCGGCGTCACGGCTATGGTGTGGAGCTGAGCGAGTTTTTCACCCAGATTGCGGTCGAGCGCTGCGACGAGTTCCTGGCACCCAGACAAGAGGCTCTGTTCGCGACCGATCGAAAACTCAGGTGCAAGATTCTGAACAAAGATGCTCGCGACATCAACGCGACTGACTTCCCGGCGATTGACTACATGCTCACCTCCCCGCCCTATTGGGATATGCTCAATATGAAAGGCGCCGAAAACCAGGCCAACCGAAAACAGAAGGGCCTGCAGCTCAACTACTCAGATGACGAACAGGATTTGGGGAATATTGGAGATTATCAGGGGTTTCTTACAGAGTTGTGCACAATCTACTTCAAAATTATCGACCAGCTGAAACCAGGGGGGTATCTTACGATCGTCGTTAAGAATATCAAGAAGAAAGGCAAAAACTACCCCTTTGCGTGGGATTTGGCGGAGAGACTGCAGGAAAAACTCACCCTCTTGCCCGAGGTTTTCTGGTGTCAGGATGACATTTCCATTGCCCCCTACGGCTACGGCAACACCTGGGTCAGCAATACCTTCCACCACTATTGCTTGAATTTCCGGAAGCCCGGTTAAGCGTTCCGGGACTAATCGCAGACACGTCTGCTCAGCTTCCCGGCCTGACCGCCTTATACAGTTTCTGAGAGAGAAACGTGGCTTTTTCGTTCTTCAGATCGGTAACCACAAAGTTCTTCCACCGGGTCCGAGCCCTCGGATGTGTTCTTCGCTTCGGCACCTCTTGCGTGCTGTAGGCGCGAAACATCTCCCTTGGACGAGGCGCATTTTAGATCCCGTTGCAGCAAATAGATCACCGTTTCAATCAACTCAGAGGCTTGTGGACTCTTGACCACGACCGCGTTGGCGCCCGCGTTCAAGGCGCGTTGCCTGGTTTCTGCTTCCTCGTCGCTGGTGAACAGGATCAGTTTTACATCATCGCAGGTTCTCTCAGCGCGCACTTTCTCGCAAATCTCGATTCCTGACAGAATCGGAAGCATAAAGTCGATAACCGCAGCATCCGGTTTCTCTTCCAGGATCAGCTTCAGCGCTTCGCTGCCGTTTTTGGCGGTCAAGGGCACGAACCCGGCACGGTGTAACAGTCGTGTATAGAGTTTTAGGATGACCGGATTGTCATCGACAATGACCACGGTCTGGGGTTTTGGCTTCTGCGTGGCTTGCTCGGTTGCGTTATCCACCCGCTCTTCGATCACGAGCAATTTGTCCTGAGCTTCGATTTTCCAACTGTAGTTGGGATCGAGATAATCTCGGTCCCCCCGGCGCAGACCAAAGACTTTGCGTTTCATTTCTTTTGAGATATTGCCGATGGTTTGCCCGATCATGCGCGAACCTTCCAGAACGTCTATCCACTGCGGCACGACCTTCATGATATGAATCGATTCCTGCGCGGTGGCGAGGTTCCCCGCCACGGCAAGCATGTTCGCGGCAATCTGGTGTCCCGCGCTGGTATAAGGTGAAATAACGCTGTCGGCGCCGCCTTGCAGCAGCCGTTTCTCAGAGGCCGCATTATCCGCTCTCGCAATGATGTGTAATGTGGGGTTCAACTCACGCGCGGTTAATGTGATGAAGAGATTATCCGGCACTGACGGCAAAATGGCCAGCAATCCGTTGGCGTTTTTTATGCCGGCGGACATCAGCACGGCATCGTTGATGGCGTCGCCCTCAACGTACAGGTAGTTGTTGTCTTTTAGTTGTTGACAACTGTCCACATTTGCTTCAATAAAGACGAACCTGGCGCCACAGGCTTGCAGCTTCTCGGCCACGGCCTCGCCAACTCTTCCGAAGCCACAAATGACATAATGAGAACTTAGCAGGGAAATTTCTTTCAACATTTTTTTCCTCTCCGAGTTTGAACTCATCAATCTACTGAAAAAATTTTCCGCGAAGGTCCGACCGACAAACGCCAAACTGGCAAAGCCGAACAAAATCAAGATTGAAGTAAACATTCGTCCACTTGTTGATAACGGCTGGATTTCTCCAAATCCAACGGTCGTGATGGTTATGAGGGTCATGTAAAAACCATCAACCAGAGAGTACCCTTCAAGCTGCGAATATCCCAGGGTGCCTCCCAGAATCACGACCAACATGAGCAACAAGGAGGTCACAATCTGTCGATTACGGGGTCCGACCATTTTCACTGACTGCCTTTGAATTCCAGGTTACATCCAAAATAAGCTGCGACATGTGCTCGGTCTATTTTTGATGTCGAACAATTGATGAAATTCTTGACCGAAATAAGCAGTTGTTTTTTAAAACGGTGGGTTGAACAGGTCGAGATGCACTGGCGCGCAAATACCCGATGCAAGTGTACGGCAAAATGCTGGAAATTGATCTGCCTAGGGCTTCAAGATGATTTTGCCAAACTGCTCGCGGCTCATCAACTTCTTATGCGCCCGGGCGGCGTCCTTCAGAGGAAAAGAGGTGTCCAGAACAGGCTTGAGCTTGTCCGGAAAGAATTTTAGCGCCTCCAGCAGGCCAGCCTTTCTCCCCATGAAATTGCCAAAAATCTTGAGCTCCTTGAAGAAAACATAGCGCAAATCCGTGACCGCCTCATGGCCGGTCGTCGCGCCACAGGTCACCAGCCGTCCGCCCGGCTTGAGGGCTTTGATACTTTTCTGCCATGTGGCCTTGCCGACGTGCTCGAAGACGATATCCACGCCCTGCTTATTCGTAATGCGCTTTATTTCGTCCAGGAAATCCTTGTCTTCGTAATTAATGAGCTCGTCCGCACCCAACTCTTTTGCTTTCTCGAGCTTTGTCTCCGAGCTGGCGGTGGCGATGACGTGCGCGCCAAAGAGTCTGGCGATCTGGATCGCTGCACTGCCCACTCCGCTGCCGGCCGCAAGAATCAGAATCTGCTCTCCCGGCTGAATCTTGATTTGATCGACCAGCATGTGCCACGCCGTCAGGAAAACCAGCGGGATAGCCGCAGCCTCTTCAAAACTGAGGCCCTCGGGAATCGGAAAAGCGTTCTCGCCGGGCGCTTTGACATATTCGGCATAGGTGCCCTGGAGATTCTCTCCCAGAACTTTGTAATGGCGGCAGCGGTTGTCGTTGCCGGCCAGACAGTCCTGACACGCGCCGCACCCCCAACCCGGAGCAAGCAAGACCCTGTCCCCGGATTGTACGTTATGAACCCCCCGGCCCACATCCGCCACCACGCCGGCAACGTCCGACCCCAGAATGTGCGGCATGGTGAGCTTGACGGCAGGCAACCCTTGCCGGACCCAGAGATCAAGATGGTTGAGCGCCACGGCTTTGACCTGCAACAGCACTTCACCGGCAACGATTTGGGGCGCCGGAAACTCTCCGTAGCGCAGTTTGTCGACTCCCCCGTGTTCGTCTATCAGTATGGCTTTCATCCGAACTCTCCCGTCATTTGGCGATTTCCAGCTTTGCAGACAGCTTGACCTGGTTTCGCAGCGTAAACACCACCGGGCAGCGTTCCAGGGCCAGTTTCTCCGCCTCCAGTATTTTCTCCCTGGGGGCGTCACTTTCCACATGCAGGGTCACCCGCACTTCTTGCATCACCGGGTCATCGCCCAGCCCAAAGACCCGCGAAAAATTCACATCCGCTTCAACGCGGGTGGTGAGCTTCTTCAGCCTGATGTCCAGCATTGCCGCCATGGTAGCGAATGTACCTGTGTAACAGGATGCCAGACCAAAAAAGCAGAAATGCATCGGTCCGGGCAGATTGCCGCCACCGCCCATAAAGGTGGGATTGTCTACCTCAAAGACAGCCTCCCCACCTTCAAACTTTATGGTGGACCGAAATTGAACGTTGTCTTCATCCAGAACCCATTCCCCTTCTATGACTTGTGTTTTTCTTGACAGGGAAGGATCGTTTTGCATCTCTGCTGCAAATGCCTGTACTTTTTCAAGATCTAAATTGTTGACACCGGACATAATACTCTCCTTAGTGATTTAATTCAGATATCATGTTGAAGAATGATTTTTTCTTTTTTTTTGTTTTGTTCAAAACCCATACCGAAGGACAAGGTAAACATTGTCATTTTTCTTGAATTGACCAAAAAAAGTATGGTCTTTCTTGCCGGCGAGGAGAATACCTCCCACGGCCGCCCACAAGCCATTTCCCAATTCATATCGGATTTCAGGATTCATGTAAGTGTCTTGCTCGTTTGGACTGTAAAACGCAAAAAACGAAAGCCGCAGGGTCTGATACTTCATAAGCTGTGTTACCCGCAGACTCAAGGTGTGGCGCAGCTCTTTTCGCTGCGGAAACGCGGCGGGCAGAGTCCGGTCATAGCTGCCATAGTCCTGAATTCGTTGCCCATAGTACTGAAAGCCGAGAGTTAGATTCTCCCCCAGGGCACGCTGATAACCTGCCAAGAAACGGACTTGCGAGTTTTCGATTCCCGGGTTGGTTCCGTTTGAGTCATCCCGGGAGTCATAGTAGCCCGCCTCCAGACTCAACACCCCATTTAGAAGCGCCCCCTGCACACTGCCGCCGTAGACGTTGAGACGGGGATGCGTGAAGGTTAGCGAACCTTCACGCTGGTCTACAATCATCCCCGGCGGGCTGCCCCAAAAGCCGCGAAAAAAATAGAAGGAGGCATCGAAATTTCCCAGGTAGCGATAGAGACGTGCAGCGATTTGAGTGTTCTCAAAAGTCGCTTGCGGCAGCACATCCCTGCGGTTAGATATCTCCGGCAACGGGTCAAAGACCACCAGCCGCTGGCCACGCGGTAGCACATCTGCCTGGTAAGACGGAATGACTATGAGCTGAAGCGAGGCAAAAGCCGGAAAGAAATTTATGTTGAGCGCGTCGGAGCCGAATTTCAGATATTGCAGAGGCTGCCCGGAAAGGAAGGCCACCCAATCCTTCGGAAACACATCGTTGATAAAAACCAGATCTCCTACTCCCCAGGTGATGATCTGCCGGCCGGCGCGAATATCAACTTTGCCGAGAGTCAGGTCGACGTATGCTTCGCGAACATCGAAATCCGTACGCTTATCTATGCCATCATAGAAGAAATCAATCTTTCCCAAAAGCCGGGCGTTCTCCCCAAAGCGGGTGAACTCTAATTGCAGCCTTTCATCGCCAAGCAAATAGTCGGGAAGCCGTTCGCCGTTTGGCGCGCGAGTCTCTCCCGTCGATGCAATCCGTAAAGAGAAGTTGGTTTGCACAAAGCCGTGAAGTTCGAGCGGTTGTGCTTTTAGCGGGCTTATCCAAACGAACAACAGAGAGATCACCAACCCAAACAGAGAAAACATCGAATGATACTGAACCTCCCGAAAAAACGTCATAGAATACCCTTCTTTATTCCTTCCGTTTTGGTCCAACGAAGCCCACTATTGCCGGAAGAACGACAAGGTCAAACACCAATGCCAATAAGATCACGATACCTGCCAAGATACCAAAATGAATTACAGGGTTGAAGCTGGCAAAAACCAAGAGCAGAAATCCCAGGGTCAGTGCAATACTCGTATAAATAATCGCTCTGCCTGTGCTGTTCATCGCGTTGGCGATAGCCTTCCCAATATCACGCGTTCGTTTGGTTTCGAATTTCAATCTGGACAAGAAATGAATGGTATCATCGACAACCAGTCCTAACGCGACTCCGGCAATCATCACGGTCCCGACGTCGAGTGAAATTCCCAAAAAGGGCATCAACGCCAGAGTGAACAGTATGGGCAGGAAATTTGGAATCATAGCCAGCATACCAAGCTTAAAAGAACGCAGCATAAGCAGAATTGCCATAGAAATCACCACAAAGGCCAGAAGAAAGCTTTTGATCTGACTGGATAGAAGATAACGTTCCATCTGATTCATCAAATAAACCACCCCTGTAGGCGTAATGGCTGCGGTCTTTTTGAAAATCTCCTGCATGTTTTTCTTGATTTCAGGCATCTGATGAGCAAGTCTTTGGGTCTCATTCATCTCTACTCTTGCGATGATCCTCCCTTTGGAGTAATCGTCAGACAAAAGCTCCTCGAAATCCTTACTTCCTGCAACAATGAAGAGTTGCTGAGCCACCTCCATAGATGAGGAGGGAATAACAAACTTTCGCTCGTCTCCGCCATTGAATGCCCGGTTCAAGGATTTCACCATGTCGACCGCAGAATAGACACCGGTAATCCCATCAATTCCTTTTAGGTAGTTGTGAAACTGGTCCATCTTTTGGAGTAATGAGGGGTCTTTTAGGGCATCCTTCATCTTAGCATCAATAAAGAACTCGAGCGAAGCGGTACCGCCAACACTGGCATCAATCCACTCTGTTTCAAGACGGACGCCGTCATCCCTCCTGAAGTAGTCAAGGGTGTTTGTTCCGATAGTCAGGTGATCTAATGACAAAACCGCTGGAATAGCGACCAAAGCAGCTGTTGACAGCACAGTCACAGCCCTTCCCTTTCTCCATTGTCCCAACCATCGCAGCAATTTGGCAAAAAACCCGCTTTGGATTTGCCCGCGATATTTCTCTTTGGGGTACGGAACGATGGAAAGCAATATTGGCAGCAGAAACATCGTGATAATAAAGGCAAATAACACACCGCCAGCCGCCACCAACCCGAACTGACGGATGGGGACGAGATCTGCGCTCAGTAACGACAGTAAACCCAAAGAGGTGGTCAAGCTGGTCATGAGACAGGGCGTTATCAAATTGCCAAAAGAACGCTCGATACATTCGACTTTTGTCAGTTCGCCCATTGTGGTTTCTTGAAGATAGTCAGCGATGAAATGCATCGAATCAGCAATCGCCACCGCCATAAGTAAGGGCGTGATAATGGTAGAAATGATGTTGATTTTGTATCCTAAAAGAACCAGAAATCCGTAAGTCCAAATCAGAGATAGAAGAACCACCAAGATTGGTAGCACTAATAGCTCTACACGTCGAAACATGGAGAAGACAATTGCAATGATGATCAGCACCATCAGTGGCATAAAATGCGACTGATCCCTTTGGTTGTATCGAAACAGCGCATCATCCAAAACAGCGGTTCCGCCCATATGGAAACGCTTGCCCGTTTGGGTCTCTTCTTCCTGCAGAAGTGCCCTTATTTGATTGAGCAGATCAACCTTATAATCAAACTCACCAATGATGTGATCGATTTCAACGACAATTGCGGTGTTTCTGGCGTCAGGTGAGATCAAAGTTCCCGGAATAAAAGGATCGGCAAGCGCCCTTTGCTTGATAGAAATCAGTTCTGCAGAAGAGAACGACATCTCATTCACCAGGGGATCGAAGGAGACAATATCGCCTTCTCCATAAACGATCTTTGCCGTCGTAAGACTCAGCACACGTCTGACATGCGGCAGGTTTTCCAGTTTCCGGCTGACTGTGTCGATCACGCGCAAGTTCTCAATCGTAAAGACATCTTCATCTCCGAAGGCGATAGCAATAATTTCATCCGTTCCGAATTGGTCCAGAAATCGTCTGTAGTCTCTGAGATCATCCTCCAGAAAATAGGTTTCGATGGTGTTATCAAACTCGACTTGGGCCGCAAACCAACCAAAGAACAGGGTAAACCCCAACAATAGGGTCGAGACAAAGATTCTATGGTTTATGATGAAGAGAAAGAGCTTGTTGATCATGATATCGTTGGAGATCAAATGATTGAACTTCATTGAAATTATCGAATCCAC